>JAHHSC010000015.1 GCA_020025455.1 Lawsonibacter sp.
ACTGCGATTGCCGCTGAAACGAACCGAATCCCGGAACCGCTTGCGCGTGGTTCCGGGATTTTCGTCCCCCTTTTGCCAAACTGGGCAAAACGAACAAGGCTCTGGCCCGTTTCCGGCCCGGCACAGGACAGTTTGCCATTTTGCGCAAACAATGTGTCCACGGTTTCGTGTGTTCGCACCCGAAAACTACTTGCCAAATGGGAATAAATGCGGTATAATAAGACGATTTTGCGCGGAGCATAATCAAGAATCTCTCAACGCTGTCGTGAGTGTCGTTCCTGCAGGGCGACAAATCAGGCAGAAGCGAGGGAATGCTTCTACTTTTGGTCCATCCGCGATACCGGAGACCGGCGCGTTCTGGCGCCCCGTCCGGTGGATGTACGTTAAAAGAGAAGCGCCCATGTTCGGTCAAACCCGCTGCGGTGCGGCGGTTTGATAAACTGCACCTGACCCAACCAGGTGCGAGGCGGTCAACAGGTCGGGGTACGACCTAAACCTCGATACCTTACCGTCTGTACCGGCCAACCCGGTAAACTAAATAGGAGGTAACAGTCCATGCAAATCACCGATCCCATTGCGGATATGCTGACTCGTATCCGCAACGCGAACAACGCCAAGCATGACACCGTGGACGTCCCCGCGTCCAACATGAAGAAGTCCATCGCTCAGATCCTGCTGGATGAAGGCTACATCAAGAACTTCCAGCTGATCGACGACGGCACTCAGGGCGTTATCCGCGTCACTCTGAAGTACAATGCCGGCAAGGAGAAGGTCATCTCCGGCCTGCGCCGGGTGTCCAAGCCCGGTCTGCGCGTTTATGCCGGCGCTGATGAGCTGCCCAAGGTCCTGCGCGGCCTCGGCATCGCCATCGTTTCCACTTCCAAGGGCGTCATGACCGACAAGAAGGCCCGCGAGGCTCATGTCGGCGGCGAAGTCCTGGCATTTGTCTGGTAAGGAGGGTATAGGAATGTCTAGAATTGGTAGAGCTCCTATCGCCATTCCCGCCGGCGTGGAGATCAAGATCGAGGACAACAATGTTGTCACCGTCAAGGGCCCTAAGGGCACCCTGACCCAGCAGTTTAACCACAACATGGCAATCGCGATGGAGGACGGCCACGTCCTGGTCACCCGTCCTAACGATGCCAAGGAGAACCGCGCTCTGCACGGTCTGACCCGCACCCTGATCTACAACATGGTCGTGGGTGTCACCGAGGGCTACAAGAAGGAGCTGGACGTCAACGGCGTCGGCTACCGTGTGTCCAAGGAAGGCAACAAGCTGGTCATGAACCTGGGCTTCTCCCACCCTGTCATCATGGAGGAGATCCCCGGCATCACCATCGAGGTTCCCAGCGCAAACAAGATCATTGTGAACGGCTGTGACAAGCAGATGGTCGGCCAGTTCGCCGCCGAGATCCGTGAGAAGCGTCTGCCTGAGCCTTACAAGGGCAAGGGCATCAAGTATGTTGACGAGGTCATCCGCCGCAAGGCTGGTAAGACCGGCGCCAAGAAGTAAGGAGGTGTGCCACAATGATCAACAGACCCGATACCAGATCCCAGCGCATCAAGCGCCACAAGCGCGTGCGTGCTAAGATTTCCGGCACGCCCGAGCGTCCCCGTCTGAATGTTTTCCGCAGCGAGACCAACATTTACGCCCAGATCATCGACGATGTGAACGGCGTGACCCTGGTTTCCGCCAACTCCATGGAGAAGGGCTTCAACGCCGAGGGCACCAAGAGCGACGCCGCCAAGCAGGTGGGCATGAACATCGCTGAGCGTGCCAAGGCTAAGGGCATCGAGAACGTGGTCTTCGACCGCGGCGGCTATGTTTACCACGGCCGTGTCAAGGCTCTGGCCGAGGGCGCCCGTGAGGGCGGCCTGCAGTTCTAAGGGAGGAGGAAACATCAATGGCTAGATTTGAGAGAGAGCCCAGCGAGTTTATTGAGAAGCTGGTCTTCCTGAACCGTGTATCCAAGACCGTCAAGGGCGGTCGTGTGAACAAGTTCTCCGCCCTGATGGTCGTGGGCGACGAGAAGGGCCGCGTGGGCTTCGGCCTGGGCAAGGCCGCCGAGGTGCCTGAGGCAATCCGCAAGGGCATCGAGGATGCAAAGAAGAACATGATCACTGTCGCTCTGTCCGGCACCACCATCCCCCACGAGGTGATCGGTGAGTTCAGCGCCGGCCGCGTGCTGATGAAGCCCGCTGCTCCCGGTACTGGCGTTATCGCCGGCGGTCCCGTCCGTGCTGTCCTTGAGGCTGCCGGAATCAAAGACATCCGTACCAAGTGCCTGCGCTCCAACAACCCGCAGAACGTGGTGTCCGCTACCTTCGAGGGCCTGAAGTCCCTGCGCACCCCCGAGGAAGTAGCCCGCGTCCGCGGCAAGAGCGTGGAAGACATCTTGGGCTAAGGAGGGCTTTAACAATGGCTAATTTGAATATCAAGCTGGTCAAGAGCCTGAACGGCCGCATTGTCAAGCACAAGGCGACCGCCGAGGCCCTGGGCCTCCGTAAGATCGGCGACACCACCGTGCAGCCCGACAACGCCGCCACCCGTGGTAAGATCGCCCACATCGGTTACCTGCTGCAGGTCACCGAGGAAAACTGATAGGAGGCGCGAGACATGAATCTGCATGAACTTTCCCCCGCTGCCGGTTCCACCACCAAGGCCTACCGCAAGGGCCGCGGCCATGGTTCCGGTAACGGCAAGACCGCCGGCCGTGGTCACAAGGGCCAGTGGGCCCGCTCCGGCGGCGGCGTCCGCGTTGGTTTTGAGGGTGGTCAGATGCCTCTGGCCCGCCGTCTGCCTAAGCGCGGTTTCCACAACATTTTCGCCAAGCCCCTGGAGGTCATCAACCTGACCGCCCTCAACAAGTTCGAGGACGGCGCTGTGGTGGATGCCAAGGCTCTGCTGGAGAAGGGCATCCTCTCCAAGTGTGAGTACGGCGTCAAGGTTCTGGGCAACGGCAACGTTACCAAGAAGCTGACTGTCCAGGCTTCCGCTTTCTCCGCCTCCGCCAAGGAAAAGATCGAGGCTGCAGGTGGTAAGGCGGAGGTGATCTGAGATGATCCAGACGATCCGAAATGCTTGGGCGGTGCCTGAGCTGAGAAAGAAGATCCTCTTTACGATCTTCGCTCTGCTTGTGTTCCGTCTTGGCGCAGCTATTCCTGCTCCTTATATCGATACCAATACGCTGGCCCTCCACCTGGAGAGCCAGAGCGGTACCATCCTGGACCTGATGAACGCCATGAGCGGCTCCGCCTTCTCCATGGCAACGGTCTTTGCCCTGTCCATTCAGCCCTACATCAACAGCTCGATCATTATCCAGCTGCTGACCGTGGCCATCCCCGCTCTGGAGCGGCTGGCGAAGGAGGGCGGCGAAGAGGGCCGGAAGAAGATCGCCTCCATCACGCGGTACACCACCGTGGCCATCGCCCTTCTGCAGGGCTTCGGTTACTACACCCTCATCAAGTCCTTTAACAACGGCGCCCTCATCGACGCGAAGGGCATGCCTGCCTGGTGGATCGGCATTGTAATCGTGCTGTCCTTCACCGCAGGTTCCGCCTTCCTGATGTGGCTGGGTGAGCAGATCACCGAGTTCGGTATCGGAAACGGTATTTCCATCATCCTGTTCGCTGGTATTGTGTCCCGTGCTCCTGCCATGGTCAAAGACTGTGCCACCGGCATCAACATGTGGAATGCAGCCAAGAACGGCGCTTTGTCCGCTGAGATGATCATGCAGACCAATCCCGGCGTCTACAAGACGGTCGAGGATGCTCAGGCCTACATTGACCGCGTCTCTCTGGCACCCTGGATGATTCCCCTGATCCTCATTGGTATGCTGGCTCTGATCGTCTTTATCGTCTTTATCAACGACGCCGAGCGCCGTCTGCCCGTGCAGTACGCCAAGCGCGTGGTTGGCCGAAAGATGTATGGTGGTCAGTCCACTCACATCCCCATGAAGGTCAATATGTCCGGCGTTATGCCGATCATCTTTGCGCAGTCCATCGCGGCCCTGCCCGCCACCATTGGCGCCTTTATGGGCTGGACCACCGATAACAGCGCAATGATGCGGCTGTTTGACACCACTAAGCCCTTCTACAGCATCCTGTATTTCGTGCTGATCGTGGGCTTCAGCTACTTCTACGCCTCCATGACCTTCAACCCCATTGAGGTTGCGAACAACCTGAAGAAGAACGGCGGCTTTATCCCCGGCTTCCGTCCCGGCAAGCCCACCGCTGACTTCATCACCAAGGTGCTCAACAAGATCACCATGTTCGGTGCCCTGTATCTGTCCGTCATCGCAATCCTGCCTATCATCACCGGCAACATCCTGGGCTACGGCTCTCTGGCCATCGGCGGTACTTCCGTCATCATCGTGGTCGGCGTCGCCCTGGAGACCGCCAAGCAGATGGAGGCTCAGCTGCTGATGCGCCACTACAAGGGCTTCCTGGAGTAAAAAGGAGCTGGAAAAGTGGGTATGAAACTGATTATGCTGGGCGCCCCCGGCGCCGGCAAGGGTACCCAGGCGGAGATCCTCAGCGCTAAGCTGGGCATCCCCACCATCTCCACCGGCAACATCCTCCGCGCCGCCATCAAGGACGGCACCCCCACCGGGCTGGAGGCTAAGTCCTACATGGACGCCGGTAAGCTGGTCCCCGATTCTGTTATTATTGGCATCGTCACCGAGCGTCTGGCTCAGGACGACTGCGCCAAGGGCTATATTCTGGACGGAGTGCCCCGCACCCTGCCCCAGGCAGAGGCCCTGGATGCCGCCGGCGTCCACTTTGACCGCGTAGTCTCCATTGAGATCTCGGACGAGGAGATTGAGGAGCGCATGGGCGGCCGGCGTGTCTGCCAGAGCTGCGGCACCCCCTTCCATGTGAAGTCCCGCCCCCCCAAGCAGGAGGGCATCTGCGACAGCTGCGGCGGCAAGCTGGTTCAGCGTGACGATGACAAGCTGGAGACCGTCCGGAACCGCCTGGAGGTCTACCACAACGAGACGGAGCCCCTGAAGGGCTACTACGAAGCCAAGGGCGTCCTCACAAAGGTGGACAATCAGCCCACCATTGAGGCCACGACCCAAGTGATCGTGGAGGCTTTGGGACTCTAATGGGACTGGAAATGATTTCGCTGAAGTCTGAGCGTGAGATCGAGGCTATGCGTAAGGCCGGGCGGATTACCGCCCAGGCCCGCGCGCTGGCCGCTTCCATGATCAGACCGGGCGTCACGACCCATGAGATCGATACGGCGGTCCGCCGCTTTATCGAAAGTCATGGTGCCAAGCCCTCCTTCCTGGGCTATGGCGGCTTCCCAGGCTCTGCCTGTATTTCAGTCAACGAGGTGGTTATCCACGGGATTCCCGGTCCCCTCAAGCTGAAAGAGGGCGACATCGTGAGCGTGGATGTGGGAGCCTATATTGACGGACACCACGGCGACTGCGCCGGTACCTATCCCTGCGGCGCGGTGAGCGAGGAGGCCATGCGCCTGATCCGCGTCACCGAGCAGAGCTTCTGGGAGGGCATGAAGTTTGCCCGTACCGGGTACCGTGTCTCCGATATTGGCCACGCCATTCAGGAATATGTGGAGTCCAACGGCTACTCCGTCGTCCGCGATTTTGTGGGCCACGGTGTTGGCGCAAAGCTCCACGAGGCCCCCGAGGTCCGGAATTTCGGACCGGCTGGCCACGGCCCTCGGCTTCAGAAGGGCATGACCATTGCGGTCGAGCCCATGGTCTGTGCCGGCGGCTGGCAGGTCAAGGTGCTCCGCGACAAGTGGACCACCGTGACGGCCGACGGCTCCCTGGCCGCTCACTATGAAAACAGTCTTCTGATCACCGACGGTGAGCCTGAAATCCTCACCGTCACCGGAGAGTGACCGATGGAGAACCGAAACGGATGGATTGTCCGATCCACCGCCGGACACGACCGGGATACGCTCTACTGTGTCGTCGGTCTGGATGCCAGCGGCCGGATGCTTCTGGCAAACGGCAAGCGGCGCAGACTGGCTGCCCCCAAGGGCAAACAGCACAAGCATGTCGAGGTCCTGGACCGAGGCAGCTTTACGCATCCCGCCATCGGGAAGCTGCAACAACAACTTCCGGTTTCTGACCGGGAACTGAGAACGGCGCTGGCCGCCTTCAAGGAGGGAATCACGCTTGGCTAAAGACGATATGATCGAGTTGGAGGGCGTTGTCACCGAGTCCCTGCCCAACACCACGTTCCACGTGGATATCGGAAATGGTCACATTATCTTGGCGCATATCTCCGGCAAGCTGCGTATGAACTTCATCCGCATTCTGCCCGGCGACAAGGTGACCGTCCAAATGTCGCCTTATGATCTGACCAGGGGAAGAATCACCTGGCGGACCAAATAAATTCAATTTTGTAAGGTCGCAAATCCGGTAAACTGTTAAACCGGAGAGCGGGCACCGCGGAAGCGGGCACCGCAACGACAAAACGACCGGCGGCCGCGGGGCCTTCTTGCGCCCCCACCCCCGCCGGGGCCATTCAGGCATTCAGGAGGTTTTTAACAATGAAAGTCAGACCGTCCGTGAAGCCCATGTGCGAGAAGTGCAAAGTCATCAAGCGCAAGGGCAAAGTCATGGTAATTTGCGAAAACCCCAAGCATAAGCAGAGACAAGGTTAATTGGAGGTGCTGTAACAAATGGCTCGTATTGCCGGCATTGATCTGCCCAGAGAGAAGAGGGTCGAAATCGGCCTCACCTATATCTACGGCATTGGGCGCACCAGCGCCAACCAGATCCTGGCTAAGGCCGGGATCAACCCCGACACCCGCGTGAAGGACCTCACCGAGGACGATGAGGCCAAGCTGCGTGAGATCATCAGCGCAAGCTACGTGGTGGAGGGTGACCTTCGCCGTAACACCGCTATGGATATCAAGCGGCTGACCGAAATCGGCTGCTACCGTGGCCTGCGCCACCGCAAGGGTCTGCCCGTCCGCGGTCAGCGCAGCAAGACGAACGCCCGTACCCGCAAGGGCCCCAAGCGTACCGTCGCCAACAAGAAGAAGTAAGGAGGGATAAGCAATGGCTGCTACTAAGAAAGTGGTGCGTAAGCGCCGCGAGCGTAAAGTGATCGAGAAGGGCCAGGTGCATATCCGCTCTTCCTTCAACAACACCATGGTTACTGTCACCGACAGTCAGGGCAACGCCCTGTCCTGGGCCTCCTCCGGCGGTCTGGGCTTCCGTGGTTCCCGTAAGTCCACCCCCTTCGCCGCTCAGACCGCTGCTGAGACTTCCGCTACTGCCGCCATCAACGAGTATGGCCTGAAGAGCGTTGAGGTCTTTGTTAAGGGTCCCGGCGCCGGCCGTGAGGCTGCTATCCGCGCCCTGCAGGCCGTGGGTCTGGAAGTCACCATGATCAAGGACGTGACTCCCGTCCCCCACAACGGCTGCCGCCCCCCCAAGCGTCGCCGCGTCTAATCATTGAAGGAGGTTATGACACATGGCTAGAAATATGCAGCCCATCGCAAAGCGCTGTAAGGCTCTGAACCTGAGCCCCGCCGCTATGGGCTATGCCAACAAGAACACCAACCGCAACCCCAAGGGCCAGATGCGCAGAAAGCAGTCTGAGTACGCTCTGCAGCTGACCGAGAAGCAGAAGGTCAAGTTTGTCTACGGCATTATGGAGAAGCAGTTCCGCGGCTACTACGAGAAGGCCGCCCGTATGCCCGGCAAGACCGGCGAGAACCTGCTGACCCTGATCGAGCGCCGCCTGGACAACGTCGTGTACCGTATGGGTTTTGCTAAGACCCGCCGTGAGGCCCGTCAGCTGACCACCCACGGTCATTTCACCGTCAACGGCCAGCGTGTGGACATTCCTTCCTACCTGGTCAAGACCGGCGATGTGATCGAGGTCCGCGAGAAGAGCCGTGGCTCCGTCAAGTTCAAGGCTCTGCTGGGTGAGGATGCCCCCGTGGTCAACCTGCCCAAGTGGCTGGTCCGCGAAAAGAACACCCTCCGCGGTACCGTTGTTGCCATGCCCATGCGTGACGACATCGACTTCCCCGTGGAAGAGCACCTCATCGTCGAGCTGTATTCTAAGTAATCATTTCAACTCTGCCCGCCCCCTGGCGGTTTGTCAGGGGGCGCGGCAGCGTGAACTTAGACAACCCTCAGATATTGGTGAGCTGAACGAGGCGGCATAAGAGCCGCCGGAAAAAGGAGGGTATCCTAGCATATGGTAGAAATCGAAAAGCCCCGCATTGATTGTGTGGAAAACCCTGGCGACGCATCCTATGGGAAGTACGTCGTGGAGCCTCTTGAGCGAGGCTACGGCACCACTCTGGGCAACTCCCTGCGCCGGATCCTGCTGTCTTCTCTGCCTGGCACCGCGGTGACCTCCATCAAGATCGCCGGTGTCCAGCATGAGTTTACCACGATCCCCGGCGTGAAGGAGGATGTCACTGAGATCGTCCTGAACGTGAAGGGAATCATCGCCAAGCTGCACTGCGAGGGCATCAAGACAGTCCACATCGAGGCTGTCGGTCCCTGCACCGTCACCGCTGGCGACATCAAGGCCGACTCTGACGTGGAAGTTCTGAATCCCGACCTCCACATCGCCACGCTCGGCGCTGACGCCACTTTGAGCATGGAGCTGACCCTGTCTCACGGCCGCGGCTACGTGACCGCAGACAAGAACAAGCTGGCTCAGCCGATCATCGGCGTCATTCCTGTGGACTCCATCTACACCCCGGTCCGTAAGGTCAACTACACCGTGGAGAACACCCGTGTGGGCGACGCGACCGACTATGACAAGCTGACGCTTGAGGTGTGGACCAATGGCACCATCGATGCCCGTGACGCGGTTTCTCTGGGCGCTCGCATTCTGTGCGACCACTTCACCCTGTTTACCGACCTGTCCGACACCATGGGCAGCAAGTCCACTGTGGTGGAGAAGCCTGAGACCCAGCGCAACAAGGTGATGGAGATGACCATCGACGACATGGACCTGTCTGTCCGGTCCTATAACTGTCTGAAGCGTGCCAACATCAACACGGTGGAGGATCTGATCTCCAAGACCGAGGAAGAGATGATGAAGGTCCGCAACCTGGGCCGCAAGTCCCTGGAAGAGGTCATCAACAAGCTGGCTATGATGGGTCTTTCCCTGGCCAGCGAGGAGAACAACTAATTGAGGCTGTCCTGAATGTGCCCTGCGGTCCATTCAGGTCTACCTTTTTTGGGCTGGTACAGTTCTGTACCGCCAAGGGGCAGCGCGGAGGTATGTAACGTTCCGCTCCGCGTGCGGCGTGCGCCGTCCGGTTTGGTGCCCCGGCCCGTCAGGGCCGCAGAACGAATTTATTAAGATCTCGTTCCACGAGGTCGAAGGAGTGCTAACTATGTCTCTGAAGAACAGAAAGCTGGGCCGCACCACCGATAACCGTAAGGCTATGATGCGCGCTATGGTCACCTACCTGCTGGAGAATGGCCAGATCAAGACTACCCTGACCCGTGCCAAGGAGGTCGCCCCCCTCGCTGAGAAGATGATCACTCTGGGCAAGGACAACACCCTGGCTTCTTACCGCCAGGCCCTGGGCTTCATCACCAAGGAGGACGTGACCAACAAGCTCTTCAAGGAGATCGCCCCCAAGTACGCCGAGCGTAACGGCGGCTACACCCGTATCGTCAAGATCGGGCCTCGCCGCGGCGACGCCGCTGAGATGGCTATCATCCAGCTGGTGTAATTTTAGCGGATAAAAGGAACCCTTCGGCATACGCCGAAGGGTTCCTTTTTTGTATCCGGGACCGCCTGCGGGCGGGTCTGGTTTTTGAAGGGGAGACGGCCTGGGGGAGGGGCAAATCAGGGGTTATCAGCCCGATACGCCGCCAGGGCGGCAGGGCCATAGTCCCGCAGATAGGGAAACCAGATGTCGGTGAGCGCCTGTACCGGGTTGCCCGTCCCCAGCTGGTAGAGGCCCCAGGAGAGGAAGTAGTAGGCGCTGATGGCCAGCCAGGCCCGGTAGTGCCGGTCCTCCGCCGGGGTGAGGTCCCGCCCGAAGTAGCGCTTCAGGACCCGCTGCACGTCGGCCTTTGAGCGGGGACAGCCGATGATGTAGGAGGCCACATCGGCGGCGGGGTCATTGTCGGCAGCATACTCCCAGTCGATGAGGTAGGTCTGGTCCGCGGCCAGCAGGATGTTGGAGTCACAGCAGTCGTTGTGGCACATCTCCCAGCCGTACCCGTCTGCCTGGGTCAGGGGACAGAGGGCGGCAATGACGGGGCGCAGGGAGAGAAAAGCCGGATACCGGGCAAGCTGCTCCGGCGGGGTCAGTGCCTGCATCCGTTCCGCCGCCGCCACCATGTCCAGCTTCCAGCCCAGACGGTGGTGGACGGGGCCGGTGTGCATCCGGCGGATGAGGTCCAGCCCTAGGCCCTCGTGGTCCGGGTCGGAGTAGTCAAAGTCCACGTTGTCAATGTACCGCGATAGCTTCCAGCCGCGGACCGGGTCGGAGAAGAGCAGGGAGGGCCCCAGACCCAGCTCAGATGCTTTTAAATCAGCCAGCTGCTCCCGCTTCCGGTCAATGATCCGGCCGGAGGCCGGGCCGGGGTGGCGGTAGACATAGCGCTCTCCGCGGAAGAAGAAGGAAAAGGTCAGATTGGTGTTGCCGCGGGTCAGGGGACAGATGTGGGTCACATCCGCACGGGTACCGTTTAATAGACCGGCGATCCGGTCCAGCACCTCATCTCCGGGGTGCTGGAGATCCAGTGGGGGAAGAGACATAGAAAGAAAACCTCCGGGGTAGAATCCGATGAATAACATGATTATGAGGACCGAGGGCGCAATTGTCAAGGTCCGCAGCCGGGCTCCTGCACCCGGAGAATCCACAAGGAACACACCAAATGTGCACCGTGCCGTGCCGGCGTCCTTGACGATGTGGGCCCAAAATGATACCATAACAGTATGAGAAACGGTGCTCAGGGCGGGCTCGGGACGCAGCCGCCCGGCTGACACCTGGTTAGACTGGGCCCGTGGAAGGAGCGAACCTGCATGAAAGAAATTGCCTGTATCCATACCGTATCCAGCGTGATCGAACCCTTTACCCGCCAGCTGCGGGAGGGAATCCCCGGTGAATTCCGGGTCCATACGCTGTATGACGATTTTCTAATCACCGACGCATCGCCCGCCGGGCACAACAAATTTACCGCGATCAACCACCAGCGCCTGCGCCTGGACATGCAGGCCCAGGCCCTCACCGGGGCGGATATCATCGTGGTGACCTGTTCCACCCTGTCGCCCTCCGTCCGCCTTCTGCAAGGTGAGTTCAACGTGCCCATCGTGACCATTGACGACGCTATGGTCCATGAGGCGGTGCAGCGTGGCACCAAAATCGGCATGATCGCCACGGCGAACAGCACCGTCAGGCCCTCGTCCTCCGCCCTGCGTGCCGCCGCCGCGGACGCGGGCAGGGAGATCGACCTGAAGGTGCTGTGCAACGAGGCAGCCATACAGGCCCTGAAAGCCGGGGACAGGGCCGCCCACGACCGGATCGTGCTGGAGATGAGTGACCAGATGAAGGACCGGGATGTGATCGTGCTGGCCCAGGCCTCGATGGCGGATCTGGAGCAGACTGTGGAGCAGCGCACGGGCATTGCGACCCTGTCCAGCCCCGCCCGCTGCGTGGCACAGCTGCGCCGGTTGATGGAAGCCCTCCCGTAAAAAGACCCGCAGTATAGCGTTCCCTCCCAGTCTGCGCGCCATACAACAAAACCACCCGTCCTCTGGACGGGTGGTTTTCGTTCTGTAACGAATCGAGGGCAGCGCTGTGCGTTATGGGGCGGCCCTGCGGTCAGCTGAAATAATCCAGAATCTCGCAGTGGATGTCCCCAAAATGCTGCAGGTCGCGGATCAGCAGATCCATAAGCGCCGGGCGGTCTTTGTCGCGAAGGGCCTGGATCATGTACTGGTGCTGCTTGGTGTCCATAGATAGGTCCAGATCCTCCATGCGATCCCAGAAGAACTGGGAGTACGCCCGCTTCAGCCGCCCCATGGTCTGGGTCAGGATGTCGATGGCGTACTCGTTTCGGGACGGAGCCATGAGCTGCAAATGAAATCTTGTGTTGCTCTCCCAGTGCTCCCACAGGTCGGTGCGGTACCGGGTGCACTCGCTGTCCAGCAGCTCAAGCCGCCGAATTTGGGCGGGGGTAAATTTGTCATAGGTGGTGCGGAGGATGCCCCCCTCCAGCAGATACCGGGTCCGCAGCATATTTTCCACATCCTCACGGGTGAGACGGACCACCTCATAGCCGCAGCGGGGGATGTTGCGAAGGACGTTGTCTTTGCACAGGGCAATCAGCCCCTCCCGCACCGGGGTCTTGCTGAAACCAAGCCGCTGGATCAGCTCCTTCTCGTTGATGATCTCGTTGGGCTTAAATTCATTATGAAAAATACCGTCCAGAATGGAGTTGTAGACCGCGTCCTTTAAGCTGCTGTTGTCATTCATAGCGCATATCCTCTCTCGCTGAAACCTTGACGTTTCAATAAAGTTTAAGGGACTGCACATAAAAAGTCAAGGTTTTGGGAAGAAAGATAAAATCAGAGGGCAGAAAAAGATGCACAAAGTTTGACAAATCGCATTGCCATTCGACTGGATGTATGATATTGTCTTTGATAGCATTAAAGATATTCTACTAATATTACTAGCTGGGGAGATATGCCGTATGCCAAATTCACTCAACCACGAGGAGTACCTTCAGATCCTGACGCAGGAGCTGGTTCCCGCTCTGGGCTGTACCGAGCCGATTGCCATTGCGCTGGCCGGAGCCAAGGGCCGTGCGCTGCTGGGGAAGCTGCCCACCCGCGTTGAAATCTCCTGCAGCGGAAATATCATCAAGAACGTCAAGGGGGTCCGTGTGCCGAACTCCAATGGCCAGAAGGGAATTCTCATCGCGGCGGCGTTGGGGATCGTGGGCGGCGATGCCCAGCGCGGCCTTGAGGTGCTCACCGGTGTGGATGACGCGGCCCGTAAGGCGGCCGCAGAGCTGGTCAGCCGCGGGATTCTGACCTGCACAGCGGTGGAGGGCGTGGATAACCTCTATATCCGGATGGTGATGGAGGCGGAGGACGGCTCCACCTCCGAGGTCGTCATTGCCCAGCACCACACCCAGTTTATCCGCCTGGTGCAGAACGGCACCGTTCTGCTGGACGAGCCGGTGGTGCAGAAAACGGCCGATGCCGTCCGCGCCATCAAGGCCCGGCTCACCGTTGCGGATATCCTGGATTTTGTGGAGCACGCCGATCTGACCGACTTTAAGCCCATTTTGGACCGCCAGATCGAGGAGAACACCGCCATCTCCGACTATGGCCTCGCCCACCCCTGCGGGGCGCAGATCGGCCGGCTGCTGATGTCCACTGCCGGGAAGGACGACACCAAGACCAGAGCCAAGGCCAGAGCGGCAGCCGGTTCGGACGCCAGAATGAGCGGCTGCACCCTGCCTGTGGTCATCAACTCGGGCAGCGGGAACCAGGGTCTGACCGTGACCATGCCTGTGGTGGAGTACGCACAGGCCCTGAACGTCTCAAGAGACAAGCTCGACCGGGCCCTGCTGCTGAGCAACCTGGTTTCCATTCACGAGAAGTACTACATCGGGGATCTGTCCGCCTTCTGCGGTGCGGTGTCTGCCGGTGCCGGCGCCGGTGCCGCGATCACCTACCTCCACGGCGGCGACTACGACGCCATCTGCCGCACCATCGTCAACACCCTGGCCAACGTGGGCGGCATTGTATGCGACGGAGCAAAGGCGTCCTGTGCGGCCAAAATCGCCAGTGCGGTGGAGGCAGCCGTGCTGGGGCACACCATGTCCATGCAGGGCATCATGTTCCAGCCCGGCGAGGGCATCGTGCTGGACAGTGTGGAGGACACCCTGCGCAGCGTGGGCCATGTGGCGCGGGAGGGGATGCGCTCCACCGACGCGGAGGTCCTGCGTATCATGACCGGAGCGGTGCAGTTCCATCACGCTTGAGTGACCCAAGAACAGGCCGTGCAAAGCGGACTGGCAATTTGAACGTGACGCATATGCCTTACGGCATATACCATATCCCCCCCTGACGCGTAATGCGTCAGGGGGGTATGTCATTTGCAGCCCGGTTGCGCCGGATCGGACCACAGCTTACTGTGCTTCGGAGGCAGCGGGACGGCTCTGCTTCTTCCGGCGGGAAAAACCGTGGCTGAGCTGGTCGATCACGGAGTAGTAGACGGGGGTAAAGATCAGGGTGATGAGGGTGGAGATCACCATGCCGCTAATCATAACGATGCCCATATCGCTGAGCATTTCGTTGGCCTGTCCCCAGCCCAGCGCCATTGGCAGCATGGCCAGGACGGTGGTGAGGGTGGTCATCAGGATGGGGCGGATGCGGAGGGGGCAGGCCTGGAGAATGGCCTCCTCACGGCTTTCACCCATGCGGCGGCGGACCTTGATGTACTCCACCAGAAGGATGGAGGCGTTGACCACCGTACCGGCCAGCATGATGAGGGCGACCAGGGACAGCATGGAAAGGTCCCGGCCGGTGACCGGCAGAGCGAAGAGTGCCCCCAGGAAGGCCACGGGCAGGATCATCATGACGATGACAGGCATGGCGAAGGATTCAAACTGGACCGCCAGCACGAAATACACCAGCAGCAGTGCGCCTGCCAGCGCCAGCAGCAGGTCGCTGAAGTTCTCGATCATGTCCTCATACCCGCCGGCCGTCTCGGCGGTGTAGCCCTGCGGCATGGCAAAGCCGTCCAGAATGGCGTTGATCTGCTTGGTGATGGCGGCGGTATCGCCGCTGAGCGTGCTGCCGGTGATGGTGACCTGTCGGTGCTGATTGTCCCGGGAAATGGTCTGGGGGGCCTCCTCCAGGGTCACATTGGCCACGGAGGACAGCGGGACGCTGCCGCCGACAGGCGTGGGGACGGGCATGGACTTCAGAGCGTCCAGACTGGAAGCGGTGGAGCCGTCGCCCTTCACCATCACATTGTACTCCTGATTGTCGATGGTGACCGCGGTGGCCGTAACGCCGGTCAGCTCCGCACGGACCGCAGAACCCACACTGGCGGCGGTCAGACCGTACTGGGCGGCGGTATCGCGGTTCATGCGCACCCGCACCTGGGTGACCTGCTGGCTGAGGGAGTTTTCCACCTCGATGGCGTCGGGCAGGGCGGAGATCTGGCGGGTCAGGTCATCGGCCAGCAGGGAGAGCATCGCATAATCGTCGCCGGTGATGTGGACGCTGATGTCGCTGCCGGAGAAGCCGGCCATGGAGCCGGAGGCACTGACCGAGATCTTACAGCCCGGAATGTCGTTCAGGATGGGCCGCAGGGCGTCCTCCACGTCGAAGGAGCTGCGGGTGCGCTCTGCACGGTCCACCAGATTGACCCCGAAGGTCACAGACTGCCCCTCCGCCAGGTAGTACATATCCCGGGTCTCGGGGACGTGTTCCTCCACGGCGGCGGCCACTTTCTGGGCGATGGCGGCAGACTGCTCCACCTCGGAGCCGACGGGCAGGCTGATGTCGATGGAGACCGTGCCCTGGTCCATCGCCGGGATCAGCACCATTTTCGTGTTGACGATGGTTGCGGCAAAGAGCACCACCAGCGCCACCGAGATCAGCATACCCAGCTTCAAGTGGCGGAGCAGGTAGCCCAGCAGACGCAGATAGGCACTGCGCAGGGTGTCCACCAGGCCGGTCAGCCGCCGCTTCACGGGGCTTGGCGTTTTTTTGGCCAGCTTTTCCCGGCGGCGGAGAGCCGTTTCCTCGTTCAGGGTGAAGTAGCAGAGAAGCGGGACCAGCGTCAGGGAGATGGCAAGAGAGGCGGCGATGAGGGTGGTGATCGTCAGGCAGAAGTCGCGGAACAGCATACCCGCCATGCCGCCGCTCAAAGCCAGCGGGACAAAGACCGCCATGGTGGTGAGGGTGGAGGCCACCACGGAGGAGGCCACCTCCTGCGTGCCCTCCACACAGGACTCGATGCGGCTCTTTCCCTCGGCAAAGAAGCGGTTGATATTTTCCAGCACGACAATGGAGTTATCCACGATCATGCCGACTCCCATGGCTATGCCGCCCAAAGACAGCATATTCATGGTCAGATCCAGCAGATACATGATAATGAACACCGCCAGGATACAAACGGGCATGGACACGGCGATGGTGAAGGTGCTGCTGCCCCGGCGCAGGAACAGGAACACCACCACAGCGGCCAGCAGGATGCCCTGGAAGATGTTCTGGAACGCACCCCGGGTGACTTGGGCAATGTAGTCGCTGGCGATGTAGGGAATGAAGTAATCCACCTGGGCATGGTCCTCGTTGAGCTCGGCCAGCCGCTTGGCCACCGCCTGGGCCACCTTCATTTCGTTGGCGCTGGACTGCTTGGACACCTGGAGCATGACGCAGGGACTGCCCTGCACCTGGGCGATGGCATCGGGGTCCATGGCCTCCATGCGGACATCGGCCACTTCGCTGAGCCGGATGGAGCCGCCGGTGGGCAGCGTGAGAATGGTGTTGGCCACGTCATCCACGCTCTGGAACTTGGCATCGGTGGTGACGGTGAGAGTCTCGGTGCCGTTTTCCAGGTCGCCGCCGGGGTAGAGCAGGTTCTGACCGGTCAGATTTTGGGCCACATAGCTGTTGGAGATGCCGAGGGCCGCACAGCGGCTGGCGTTCAGCTCCACCACGATCTGCCGCTCCAGACCGCCGCTGACGGTCACCTGGGCCACGCCGTCCAGACGCTCCAGAGCGGGGCAGACCACCTCCTCCGCCAGAAGCTGGAGCTGGGCCTGATCCTCGCCCAGCAGGGCGATCATGGCGGTGGGCATGATCTGGCTGAGGTTCATGTTGACGATCATGGGCTTGGAGGCGTCCTCCGGGAGGGGGACCATGTCGAATTTCTCACGCAGCCGGGTGGCGGCGATGTCGGTGTCGGTGTCCTCCTGATAGGTGATCTGGATGGTGCTCACGTTCTCGGCCGACTGGGAGTGGATCTTCTCAACGCCGGGTACGGACATGATGGCACTCTCCAGGGGGTCGGTAATGAGCTCCTCCATGTCACCGGGGTTGGCCCCTGCGTAGGTGGTCATGACCACGGCCATGGGGGCCTCCATCTCGGGCATGAGTGCCAGCGAAAGCTGGGAGCCGTAGAGAATCCCGAACAGCACCAGCATAACCGAGACCAGAATGGTGGTTACCTTGTGCTGAATACTGAATTTTGCAATCTTCATGGGGTGTTAGCCCTCCCCAGCGATGACACGCACGGGCATGCCGTCCTCCAGATAGGCCTGTCCCAGCACCACCAGCTGCTCACCGCCTGCCAGCCCGGAGGTGATCTGGGTCACGCCGTTGTTGGAGAGCCCCACGGTCACCTCCCTGCGGCGGGCCGTTTCCTCCTCCACCACATAGACGTATCGGGTGTCGCCCTCGGTGAGAACGGACTCGGCAGGCACCACCACACAGGCGGGGACGCGGTCGGTGTGGAAGGTGAGGTCCACGGACATCCCCGCCATCAGCTTGCCCGCGTCAGCAGGGACAGACACGGTGATGCTGTAAAGGCCGGTCTGCGGATTGGCGCTGCGTTCTACGGCGCGGATGGTGCCCGTGAAGCTGGCGTCCACCGCGCTGACATACACGTCCACCTCGTCTCCAACCTGGAGCTTTGGCACCAGACTCTCGGACACGGAGGCCATGATCTTCATCTGGTCCACGCCGTCGATGACCGCCACAGGTGCGGAGGGGGAGACAAAGCCGTCCTTCACCGCGCTCAGAGACACCAGCGTCCCGGCGGCGGGGGCGATGACATTGCCGTTTCCGTCCACATGCTCCATCACCATGGACAGCTGCTCCACGTTGGCCTTGCCGTTCTGCATCCCGGCCTCCAGCTGGGAGAGGGTGCTGCTGCGGCCGGCCTCGGCCTGCTGGAGGGACAGCTTGGCCTGATCCACCTCCAGCTGGGAGGCGGCGCCAATGGCGAACAGGGCCTCGGTGTTGTGTACATTTTCGGTGGCAAGGCGGAGCTGCTCGTCCAAAATGGCCTTCTGGTCCTCATAGCCCTGAACCGCGGCGTCGTAGCTGATGTTGGCGGCGTTGTAGCTGGCGATGGTGTTGGCCATATCCAGCGTGCAGAGCTTCTGCCCGGCCCGCACCTGCTCACCGGCCTGCACATAGACGGCGGTGCACTTGGTGTTGGAGGCCACCGAGATGATGTGCTGGCTGTCGGCCACCACCTTGCCGGAGACCTTGTTCTCGGTGGCGATATCCTGCTTGGACACCGTCTCGGTCTGGACGGCCACGCCGCTTTCACTGGGGGGAGCGGAGGTGTCGTTGGGGTCACTCTGCTTACAGCCGGTGAGGGACAGGAGCATAGCGCCCGCCAGCACCAGAGAGAAAATAGAATTCTTGTCAGACATGGATCGTAGGTCCTCCAATCAGTTCAGGATGCCGTATTCGACAGCCCAGCGGTAGTTGTGATAGGCCGAAAAAAGGTCCAGCTGGGTGCTGGCGACCTTGTCTTTGGCCTCGTTCAGCTTATCCTCGGCCTCCAGCAGCTTGTTGTGGGAGATGGTGCCCTGCTCATAGGTAAGCTGTGCCGTGGCGTAGTGGTCCTGCTCCAGAGCCAGTGCGGTCTGCGCGGCAGTCAGCACCTGGGTAAAATCCTTCACCTGGTTAAAAAGAGTGCGGAACTTCAGCTCAAAGCCGTCCTGGGCGGCGGCATAGTTATACTTTGCGCTCTCCCATGTGTGAAGGCCGGCCTTATATTCGTGCTCCTTGCTGTCGGGGGAGTAGCGGTCCAAAAGATCCTTGTATTCCGCCTCGGCGTCCTCATAGGTGCGGCGGGCGGACAGCAGCTCGTAACTGGCCGCCCGGGCATGGTCCAGATCCGCCTCCAGATCCATCTGGTCCAGCTGCTTCTGGGTCACAACGGGCAGGGGGGTGAGGGTGCTGGTTCCGGTGATCTCCGCACCCAGCATCATTTCAAGCTGCATTTTACCGTTTTTCAGGTTCATGCCAAGGGTCTCCTTGCCGCTGACAAGGCTGGTGCGGCCCGCTTTGACCTCCTGAAGGGTGAGTGCGGAGATCTGCCCCAGCTGGTAGCGCAGCTCCATCTCTGCCACGGAGCGGTCCATCGCCGCCTGGGAGCGGTCCAGGGCGGCGCTCTGCTGCTCCATGCCGACCAGAGCGATGTACAGGCTCTCCATGCCCATGACCACCTGATCCTGGGCGTTTTTCAGCTGGCGGACCAGATCGGCGTTATCCTGCTGGAGCTTTCCCTCCTTCAGATCGTCAAAGGTCTCCCGCATGGCATCGTAACTCTGCTGGAGGGGGGCGGCGGCAAATGGCCCCTGCATCCCGGATACAATGAAAATGAGATCGGCCAGTTCGTTCAAGTTGGAGCGCAGGTCGTTCTTGAGCTCCTCATAGTCGATCTCCTCCACGGAGTCGATGGACTCCTGCAAGGCCAGGATGGTCAGGTTGTTGGCGTGCAGGCGGCGGCTTAAATTGGCAAAGGTGATCGTACCCGCCGCATCGGGGGAGGGTGCAGGCTCCGGACGCTCCGGCTGCGTGGCCGGTTCCGGCTCCGGCCGCTCCGGGCCATCGGCTGCGGGCAAGGCCGCGGCGCTGCCTTCCGGGGTGTCCTGGGGGAGCGGTTCGGTGAGGGCGGGGGGCTCGTCCGCGGCTTCCCGCGTCTCTGCCGCAACAACGGAAAGGCTGCACAGGGACAGCATCATGACCGCTGCCAGCAGCAGGGCCAGCTTTCTTTGGTTCATCGTTTGGTTCCTCCTTATTGCTCATCGTGGGGGGCTGCGCATCCGTTGGTGATGATTTCCAGGTAGTGCTCCAACTGCCACCGCTGATGCTGGCGCGTCTCCGGCTGGAGCAGGGAGTCCACCACCGCGGCGGCGGTACACATCAGCAGCAGGGCAAAGGTCTGCTCCACAAAGTCCGGGTCCCGGCTGCGCAGCTGGGACAGATCCAGGCGGCTTCGTATGCTGTCATGCAGCAGATGGTTGGA
>JAHHSC010000016.1 GCA_020025455.1 Lawsonibacter sp.
TTCCAGTTTTCCTTCTGTCTGTGCCTTTTCCACAAGCGTATTGAGCCCCTCGTTGCCCGGTCCCACCGGGAAGCGGGTGCACAGGACCCGTTCACACCGGTCCATCAGGGCGGCGGCCTCGGCCAGCTTCTCCCTTGATAGAGGCTGGAAGGGTTTTTCCGTCAGCACCTGCGCCGCCAGAGCACGGGCCGCCGGGTAGTCCAGGTCGTTCTCCCAGAGGACCCCTGCGGCAAATGGGATTTCTTCCTTCTGGAGTCTCCGAAAGATCGGGATGCCGGTTCCGCTGCCCGAGATCACAAAAACCTTCGGCTCCCCCTCGGCCCGAGGCAGCTCCACGCTGCCGTAGGTCACGTCGTAGCAGCCCTGGTCGATGTCATAGAGGTCCCGGATGAGGTCGTTGGTAAAGATCTCCTCGGTGGGACCGTATCGGGCGATGGTGTCGCCCTTGACGCACACCACCTTGTCCGCCACCTTCTGGGCCAGGTCGATTTCGTGGAGGGACATCATAACGGTGATGCCTTCCGCTTTGGCCATACGGCGCAGAACGTTGAGCAGCTCCAGCTTGTGGCGGATATCCAGGTAGGAGGTCGGCTCGTCCAGCACGATGAGCTCCGGCTGCTGGCAGATGGCTCTCGCCAGCAGCACCCGCTGGCGCTGCCCGTCACTGATGGAAGAAAAGTCCCGCTGGGCCAGCTCCATGGCGTGGACGGTCTCCATGGCCTTTGTGGTGACGGCCTCGTCCTCCGCTGTGAACAGACCCATGCGCCCCGTGTAGGGGTAGCGGCCCGACGCGGCCACCTCCCAACAGGTCATCAGCTCCGGCTTTACCGGCTGGGTCAGCATCACCGACACCTTTTTTGCAAGATCCCGGCAGGGGATGGCCTTCAGCTCCTCCCGGCCGATGTACACGCTGCCCCCCATGGTGTCCAGGTGGCGGGTGATGCTCTTGAGGATGGTGGACTTTCCCGCCCCGTTTGGGCCGATGAGGGCCACCACCTCTCCCCGCTGGATGTTCAGGCAGATGTCACGAATGAGGGGCTTTCTGCCGCCGTAGCCCACGGCAAGGTCTTTGGTTTGAACATAGGCGTCCATGCGGTCAACTCCTTTTCCGCCGGGCCATCATATAGATGACCACCGGCGCGCCGAATATGGCGGTGACGGTGCTGATGTTCAGTCCTCTTGGGGCGAAGGCCGTCCGGGCGATCAGATCGCAGGCCATGCAGAACACCCCGCCGCCCAGGAAGATGGCCGGGATGACCACAATGGGCCGGGCCGTGCTGAGACTCCGCTTCACCAGATAGGGCACCGCAATGCCCACAAAGGAGATGGGTCCGGCGAAGGCGGTGACGCAGGCGGACAGGATGCTGCTGAGCAAAATGAGCAGCACCCGGAACACCCGGATATTCACCCCCATGCTCTGGGCATAGGCCTCCCCCAGCTGGTAGGCCCCGATGGGCTTGGACAGCAGGAACACCGCCAGGCCGGACACCGCCACCACCAGGGCAGCCACCTTCACATGGTCCCAGTTCATGCCGGAGAAGCTGCCCATGGACCAGTTATGGAGGTTGATGATGTCCGCATCGTCGGCAAAGGTGACCACCAGATCGGTGACGGCGGAGCAGATATACCCCACCATAATGCCGCCCACCAGCAGCACCGACATGGTGTTGACCCGGCGGGACAGCAGCAGCACAAAGCCGATGGACAGCAGGGACCCCACAAAGGCTGCGATGATCAGGGTGGCGGCGGAAGCCGCGCCGAAGTAGTTCACAAAGCAGATCATGGTGAGGGCCACCGTCATCTTGGCGCCCGAGGAGATGCCCAGCACAAAGGGACCGGCGATTGGATTTCCAAAGAAGGTCTGGAGCAGGAAGCCGGACAGGGACAGCGCGCCCCCCAGGATGGCTGCCATGAGGATACGGGGCAGGCGGATCTTCCAGACGATGCTTACCTGCGCTGCATCCCCCTGTTGGTGGAACAGGATCTTCCACATATCCCGGAGGGGGATGTGGGCGCTGCCGGAGTTGATGTTCAGCACCGTAATGGCGCAGAAGGCCAGAACCAGCAGCCCAAAGACCAGCAGGAACCGCAGCCGCTGCCGCCGTCTGGCGGTTTGGACTTCCAGTATACCTTGTTCCATCTGGTTTTCCCCTCTCTTACTTCAATTTGTGGATAAAGGTCAGCTCGTCCCGGTCTGTGCCGGTGAGCATCTCATTCACATCCCCGATCATGCCGCCCAGCACGTCGGTGGCCTGATAGAGGTATTTTCCGGTACACCACACATTGCCGCTTGTTACCGCCTTGAAGTCGGCGAACAGCGGGCTCTTGTCCAGCAGGTCCTGCACGCTGTCAAGCGGCGCGTCGATGGTGGCATTATAGATGATATAGTCGGCGTCCCTAGCAGCGGCATAAAAGTCCTCCATGGTCATGGTCACGCCGGAGGTGGCGGTATTTGGGTCGCCCAGATCCCGGAAGATGTAGCGCCCCCCTGCCAGCTCGATCATTTTGGCCAGGTAGTCAGAGGACTTCCGCACCGCCACGTCGCCCCGTGCGGTCACATAGAAGAAGGCCACGGTCTGTTCGGTGTTCTCAAATCCGCTCAGGTCCTCCACCAGCTTGGCCTGCTGCCGGAAGAAGGCCTCGGCCTCCTCCTCCCGTCCCAGCAAAACCCCGTACAGCTTGATCCACTCGGTGCGGCCCAGGGGATGCGTCTCATAGCTGGACCGGTCGATGAGCACCGGGATACCCAGCTCCTCCAGCTTCTCCTTTACCTCGGGGGCGTGAAGGATCATGGTGGACTCCACCGCCAGACCACAGCCCTCAGAGAGGAGCAGCTCGTAGTCGGGCTGGGCGTACTTGCCCGCATAGAGGATCTCCCCATCCGCCATGGCAGAAGCAGCCTCCTCGATGTACCAGGCCTCCTCCCTGGACCCAGAGAGCCGAATGGAATCAAGACCGTCCAGCGCCCGGAACAGGGACATGGCGGAGGTGGCCGCCAGGTAGATATTTTGAATGGGCTTGCGCAGAACCGTATAGCCCTCCTGCGCCTCCGGGGGCAGTTGGCCCTGCTCCGGAGCCACCAGATAGCGGGTGCCGTCATCCATCACGATGGCCGACCAGCCGTCCTCATAGCGGAACACCCGAAAGCAGCTGGCGTAGTCAAGCTCCGTCTCGGATTGGAAGGTAAGTCCGGTGAGCACCGGGGCCTCCCCCTGGTTCTGAGGCTCCCCGGGGGCGGGCGCACAGCCCGCCGGAATGAGCAGGAGCAGGGTCAGGACCAGCGCCCAGACCTTTTTCAGCCGGGCCATGGCTTACTTGGCCTCCTGAACGGAGGCAGAATCGAAGGTCAGGGTATAGGCGATCTCGTGAGGTTCGCCCATGGCCACCGTGTCGGCCAGCACGGGCATGGGCCAGTCAAAGCCGGTGACGGGGATTTCAAAGGTGGAGCCGGGCTCCAGGGTGACAGGCTCGTACATCACGTCGTCCACCTTCATATAGTCGTAGTTGCTGCTGCTCCACACGATGGTGGCGGTCACCTTTCCGCCCTCCACATGGAGCTTGGCGGGAGAGGCCACGCTGGAGCGGCCGGAGCCGCCCGCAAGGGCTACGTGGGCGGTGTAGGTACCGTCCGCCAGCTTCAGAGACTCCGCCGGGGTAAAGAGCTCGCCGGACAGGGCCTCCACGGGCAGGGAATCGGCACGGAACACCAGGGTGCGGTCGTACCATTTCTCCTTATTTTTGCTGAAGGCGGCGCAGTCCAGCCCCTTGTTCAGCTGGGCCACGGGGACGGTGAAGGTGTGCGCGCCGTCCTCGGTCTCCTCAAAGGGGATGAAGGCAGACTCGTCGGCGGCGACCGCCTCCTGGCCGGTGCCCATAAAGACCTTCAAATAGCCGGTGCCGCCCATGGTCATCACGGCGGTCATCTGGCCGCTCTTTACAGTGAGCTTGCAGGACACCACATTGAACATGGAGGAGCTGGAGTCCACGGTAATGTCGTAAACGCCGTCCTTCACCTGGCTTCCGTCTACGGGGACCAGACCGGCATCCAGATCCTCCTTCACCGCGCCCATGTCCTCGGGCTTGGCCACCGAGCCGGAGGACTGAGCAGCACCCGGCTTGTCGGGATTCTCCTGCTTGGCGCAGCCGACGGCGAACAGCATGGCAAGGGCCAGCGCGGCGCTGGCGATACGCTTCAAATGTTTCATAATTTGTTTCCTTTCATTTAGAAGCTGCGGCTCCACGTCCACAGGCGTGAAGCCGCAGCTGCCGGTAAATTGGTTCTTTTTTACTTGGCCATAGCGGCGGCGGCGTGATCCACCAGCATCTGGCGAACGGCATCCATCTCGCCCAGACCGCGCAGGCGGCACTCCACCTGGTACCCGGCCTTGGTGAACGCGGACCGCCAGGAGTCCTCCTCGTCACCGGCCATGTCGTTGTTGGCGTGGTCGCCGGCCACGATCATCAGCGGCTGGAGCACCACACGCTTATACTGGCCCTCGCCCACAGCGGCCAGCACATCGTCCAGAGAGGGGGCGGCCTCCACGGTGCCGATGAAGTAGTTATTTAGGCCCGCATCGGCCAGGGTCTCCTGCATCTTGGTGTAGACCGCGTTGGAGTCGGCCTCCGTTCCGTGGCCCATAAAGACAATGGCGGTTTCGCCGTCATCATACTCGGCGGTATCCTCGGTGATGGCGCCCATCAGGTTCTGGAAGTCCTCGTCGCTGGTGAGCAGAGGCTCCCCCACCAACACCTTCTCAAAGGAGTCGGCGTACTTGGCAAGCTCGTCCATAAGCTCGTCATACTCAAGCCCGTTCATCAGGTGGGTAGGCTGAACCACCAGAGTCTTGACCTGGTTTTCAACGGCACGCTCCAGAGCCTGGCCCACGTTGTCGATGGTCACGGCATCGCGCTTGGCCACCCGGTCAATGATGATCTGGCTTGTGAAGGCGCGGCGGACGGACCAGTCCTGGAAGGCGTCCTCCATAGCCTGCTCAATGGCGCCGATGGTGTTGCGGCGGCTATCGTTGTAGCTGGTGCCAAAGCTCACCACCAGCAGCTCCTGCTCGCCGATGCCATCCTCGTTGCGGGGCTTGTCCAGCGCGGCATCGCCGGTGGTGTAGTCCTCGCCTTCAATGGGTGTAGTCTGGTCCTGGGTGGATTGCTCCGGCTGCTTGGCCTGCTTCTTGCCGCAGGCCACCAGGGTCAGGGCCATCGCGGAGGCCAGTACAAGTGCGATTGTTTTTTTCATCATGGAAATGCTCCTTTTCTTTTTACGCAAATAAAAAAGCCGCGGCGACATCGCCGCAGCCGTTTTTCTGCGCAACTAATATGCCCTGTCCATTTCGCGCGTGGACAGTGCCTTCATCGACTTGAGCAGTTCTTCTGACTGGCGCTTCATCGTTCCCCCTCCTGCCTTCCCAGTTTCCCAGTGGCCGACTTTCGTCCTGGAGAGGGCCTCCGCGCACACAGCGGCGGGACCGTCCGGGAATTGCACCCGATTCTCTATTCTCCGTCAGGGGCAGTTTCTTTTCCGCCCGGGACGGCACTCAAGTCCGTATGAATTTTCTATATTCTACAACGTGGGCCGCGCCCATGTCAAGAAGGGCTTCCCTGCAAAAGGGTGCGGCACTGTACCCACAGTGCCGCACCCTGGACGTGCGAATGGTTATTCCAGATTCAGCCTGTTCCGGAGGAACCAGGTGGTGATCAGGTAGAAGATGCCAAAGCGGATGCCCGTGTGCACAATGCCAATCCAAATAAGCGTTTCCGTGCTGCTGCTCAGGTGGAAGAACTGGGCCACCGTTTCCGTTGAGGGCAGCAGACCGGAGATAAAACTGCCCCCAAATTGCAGCCCAAAGAACGCGGCAAAGGAGCAAAGCAGCTTATTGTTGGCAAAGCTGCATCCAATCGACATGGCTGCATACACCAGCATGAACCCCGTCATAATGGTCAGCAGACCGGAAACCAGCGCGAACACCAGCAGCTTCAGTTCCTCCATGTTCAGGATGTTCACGATCATATCCTTGATCTCCCGGAGCATGGGCCCCAGGTCGATGGCGTACCCCACCACCAGAATACTTGCACTCAGAATGACGGCAATGCCGGACAGCACCACCCAGATGGTGGCGGTGAGCAGCTTGCTCCAGATATGCTGGTGGACATTGACCGGAAGGGTAAACATGAGGTAGCCCTCATCCCCCATCATGTTCCTGTAGAACCGAACCGCCATCAGCACCAGGCAGGCGATAAACAATCCGGCAATCGCAATGGAATAGGCTACCGCCAGCAGACTGCCCAGCACAATGAGTACATTGTTTTTCGAGTCTAGGAAACTTGTCAGGCTGAACCGGGCGCCCAGGGCGGCACACAGAAGGACCAGGATAATGGGCACGATGACCCGTCCAGTTGCACGCAGCTCGTGCTTCATCAGTTTTCTCAGCATTTGAACACCTCCCGGAAGATCTGGTCCACACTCATACCCCGTTCCTCCCGGAGTTCATCGGCCGCGGCCTGCACCAGTACCTTTCCTTGCTTTAGCATAATGACGTCATCCAGCACTTTCTCCACATCCGCGATCAGGTGGGTGGAGATGACCACCGCAGCCTGGGGGTCATAGCTTCCAATGATCGTCTGAAGGATATAGTCCCGGGTAGCCGGGTCCACACCGCCGATGGGTTCGTCCAGCAGATAGAGCTGAGCCTTGCGGCTCATGGTCATGATAAGCTGTACCTTTTCACGGGTACCCTTGCTCATCTGACGGATGCGCTGCTTTGGCTGGATCTCCAGCCGGGCCAGCATTTCCTCCGCCGCCTCTCGGCGGAAGTCGGGATAGAAGTCCCCATAGAACTCCAGCAGCTGGTTCACCGACATCCAGTTTGGGATGGCGGTGCGCTCAGGCAGGTAGCTCACCACGGCGCGGCTCTCCCGGCCGGGGGCCTTTCCGTTGATGAGCACCTCGCCCTCGCTGGGCGTCAGCAGGCCGTTGGCCAGCTTGATGAGCGTCGTCTTGCCGCTTCCGTTTGGACCAAGCAGACCCACGATGCGGCCCGGCTCGATTTTCAGGTCCACATGGTCCAGGGCCTCCACCTTGCCGTAGCGCTTGCTCAAGTTTTTACATTCCAAGATTGCCATTAAAGTTCCTCCTCATGGTTCACCAGACCAACTGCCTGGTCCCGGCTGTAGCCAAGCGCACCCATCGCAGTCAAAAACGTCTGGATATGTCCCCGGGCCAGCTGCTTTTTGGTGCGCTCAATCACATCTTTGTCCTCCGTGACAAAGCGGCCTGCGGTGCGCTGGCTCACCACCAGTCCATCCCGCTCCAGCTCGGACAGGGACCGCTGCATGGTGTTTGGATTCACCCCTGCCTCAGCAGCCAGCTCCCGCACAGAGGGCAGCCGCCCGCTGGGCGGAAATTCACCGGAGACAATCCCCGCCTTCAGCTGATCCATCAACTGCGCGTAGATGGGCGTATCCCCCGTAAAGGTCCATTTCATGTGTTCCGCCTCCTACTTCAAGTTAATTGTACTGCTCGCTTAATACAATAACACAATTTATCCATTTGTCAACCCCCTTTGCATAAAAAAATTCCCGGGAGGAACGCTCCCGGGCTTTCCGTCATATTCAGTTCGTTTTCTGGTTCAGCAGGGCGTTGCGCGCCATTACGGCACACTCCTCCCGGCTGGCAAAATCAAGCGGCCGGCCTCCATCGGTGATGCCAAGCTCCTTGGCCTGGCTGAACAGCTCACCCATCACGGCGGGCCGAGCCGACAGCTCCTGGCGGTATCGCTCAAGGTAGGCCACCCACTGCTCGTAGGTCAACACGTGCTCCTCCTCCATACTCATGGCCGTATCCCGGCGGAACTCATCCATTGTTTTTCCGAAGATTGGGAACCAGTGCTCCACATCCATGTGGTTGCTGGCGATCCCCCGCCGGTAGCCCTCTGCGTGACAGATCACCACCCCGTCCGCCAGCGGGTCCAGGCTGAACACCCCGCACAGAAAGGCCGTCAGCTCCACCGCCTGCCGGTACACGGCCCGGAAGTAGTGCTCATCCCGCAGGTCGTCCTCGCAGATTTCAAAGCTGATATAGCGGTTATTGGCCTCTCCGCCCGCGTGCCAGCCCCGCATGGTCCAGGGCAGCGTCTGGTAAATTGCAGCGGTTCCATTGGCCAGCCTGCCGATGAATGCGTGGACACAGGCCCCGACACCGCTCTGATTCCAGTGGTTGGGCGATGGCTTGCCCAGCCTCCCGTCATCCGGGGCCACATACCGGCTCAGCTTCGGGTTGTTTGCCCCGGTGGAGTGGACCATGATCCCTTCGGGGCGAATGGTACGGCCCGACTTATAGCAGTCGTTCTCGGTCAAAAAGCACTGGTACAGATTCATGTTCACCCTCCTGCTACCTGTCCTGTCCTGAAGCCTGTGTTCCGAAATAAAAGGCGATGACCACTGCATAAATGGTCATAAAATCTTTCTGGATTTCACCACGCAGGGCCAAAGCGGCAAACACCAGCGTCAGGATCAGGGTCATCAGACTCTTGACCGTCAGCAGCCGCAGCAGCTGCTCTGTGATTGCTCTCACTTATTTCACCCCGGTTCAGTCTATGCGCCTGCCGCGCCTGTGTCCACAGGGAAAGGAAACACCCGCCTTTTGAAAAGGCGGGTGCGTTCTCCGGGTTCAATAATTCAATAAATCGTATACAGCAGGTCCACGATGTCGCCAATCACGCCATCGTTGCAGTGGCACATGATCTTTGCGCCCCAGTCCTTTACCTCCTGGGCGCAGTTGGCAGGGGCGAACGGGATTGCGGACTTTTTCAGCATTGGAATGTCATTTTGGTTATCGCCCACGCAGTAGATATGCTCCGCGCTAATCCCAAGGTGTTCTGCCAGGATGGACACCATGCCGCCCTTTGTGCAGCCCTTTCTGGTGATTTCCAGGTAGTAGGGGTTGGAAAAAATAGCCTCGTACCGGTCTCCGTACCGATCCAGCAGCCACTCTCTGGCCCGGAGCAGTACGGCGTGCTCCTGCTGGACGATGGCCTTGACCCAGGGAGTTGGCATTTCCGCCACCGGGCACAACGTATACCCGCAGCCCACCTTCTCCATGTGGCGGTCGGTGATCTCGTTGGGGTTCCAGACGTAAATCTCCTCCCCGAAGTAGGCTTCTATGCCCAGTTCAGGCATGGCCTCCATCAGCTCGCCCAGCTCCTGCTGTGCGGTGTCCGGGAGCTGGGTTTTTTTCAGGTATCTGTCCTCCGCAAAATCATAAATACAGGCCCCATTGCTCAGCACTACCGGTGCGTTGATCGGGGCCAGATTCAGATAGGGCGCAAAGGTCCGGTGCGCCCGTCCAGTGGCCACGGTGAACCGGCCGCCCTCCGCTTCAAAGCGGGCAATGGCATCGAGATTGCGCTGGGGAACGCGGTGGGTGAAGTCATACAGGGTATCATCAAAGTCGCTGACCAGCAGCAGACCGGTAAATTTTCCCATAAAGGGCCTCTCTTTCCGCTCCGACCGGAGCTCTCTTTCAGGTCCTCTCCCCCCTGTGCGCGCAGGCGCTGCAAGAGGAAATTCAAATTTATTATACCCGGATACCCCTTCTTTTTCAAGAGTGCGGCCAGCGTCAGAACCGTGACATTGTCACAGACGCAGATCTGCTTCAGGGGGTAATATAACCCCGTCACAGGGTCACCGGCCGAGCGGATGGCCTCTGTGCGTACCCAAACGGGTGGACACAGCCTTTTTCACACTCTTTTTTCTTTTATCCAGACGGCGGGGCCTTGTCACATTGACAAGGCCCCGTTCCTTGTCTATACTGGGTCTATACTGGAATGATAGGACCATAAGGAGGCTCTCCTGTGACAAAAAAAGAACTTCTGGACCGCTGCGCCCGCTCCGGCGAGGAGCGTATGCTGCTGGCCCGCGCCCTGGACAAGCTGGAGCTGTCCCAGAACCGGGGCGTCCCCTCCCACACCGCCATTCTCTCCCCCGGCGAACAGGCCAGCCTCACCGACCTGCTAAACGCCCTCGGCCCCTCCCGCCACCTCTTCTGCGGCGGGTATGAGGATGCAGAGCGCCGTCTGTGTGCCTTTCTGCCTGACTGGCAGGAAGCGGACGACTTCCTGGCCGACCCGGATGGTCCGCTGGCCGCCATTCAGGCTGATTTCCCTAAAAATGCCGATCTCAGCCACCGGGATATTCTGGGCTCCCTCATGGGCCTTGGCATCACCCGTGAAAAGCTGGGCGACATTCTGTTCCCCGTCACGGGCAGCTGCTGTCAGGTTGTGGTGCTTCGGGATGCGCTGCCCATCCTGCTCAGTCAGTGGGAGTCGGCCGGGCGCTGGAAGGTGTCGCTGAAGGAGATCCCCCTCAGCCAGCTGGCCCCTCGCCCCGCCCAGATCAAAACCATCCGGGACACGGTGGCCGCCCCTCGTTTGGACGCGGTACTGGCCGCTGCGTTCTCCCTGTCCCGCTCCAAGGCCGCCGGATATATCACCGCGGGCAAGGCTGCGGTCAACCACCGGGAGTGCCTGAAGGCCGATCGCCAGGTGGAGGAGGGCGATGTGCTCACCTGTCGGGGACTTGGAAAATGCGTCATCCGTGAGGTACCCGGACAGTCCCGTAAAGGCCGCACCATGCTGGTGCTGGACCGCTATATCTGATTCTGTATTATAAATAAGGAGAACCACTATGGAACAATCCAAGATCGACCGCATCAACGAGCTCGGCCGCAAGGCCAAGACTGCCGAGGGACTTACCCCCGCGGAGGTTGCCGAGCGGGACGCCCTGCGCCGGGAGTATATCGACTCATTCAAGCGCAGCCTTACCTCCCAGCTGGATAACACCGTGATCCAGTACCCCGACGGCACCCGGCGCAGTCTCCGGAAAAAATAACGTGGAACGAACTGGGAGAGACCCGCTCCGGCCCTGGCCGGGGCGGTTTTTTTCTTGAAATTTACATTTTATTCACCCATTGTGTGCTATACTACACTAGGATATGTAGCGCAATACTTACCGGATTTTCCGGTAATGTTCTGAAAGGGGGGCCTGTCCTGTGACAAATGGACAACTGACCTGGCACGAACGGGGGCAGCTCTGGCTGCGCCTTGGAATCAGACTGATCCTCACGGTGGTCATCGCGCTTTTGCTGTGGAAATTTGCTCCTCCGCTTTTGTCGCTCTTTGCCCCCTTTGTGCTGGCCATCTTCGCCTCCTCCATTTTAGATAAACCGGTACGCTGCTTTCAGCGAAAGCTGGGCTGGTCCCGGCGCAGTCTCACGCTGCTTATCATCCTGCTTGCTCTCGGCGTTCTCAGCGGTCTGATCGGCCTGCTGGTCTACACCGCCGGGAACGAGCTCATCTCCCTGCTGCAAAACTGGCAGGTGCTTCAGGACAAGCTGATCGTCTTTCTTGACACCAGCCAGGCGCTCTTCGCCCAGGTGCTGACCATGCTGCCCGCCCAGGTCACCACCTCACTGGAGCAGGCCAGCACCGCTCTGCTGGATTGGCTGAACCAGGCGGTCCCTGATGCGCTCAGTTTTCTCTCCACCCAGGCTGCCCACGCCGCCATGGGGGTCCCTTCCAGGGTGGTTGGCCTGCTCATCTTTGTCATGGCCACCTATTTTCTCACCTCTGATTTTCCCTATCTCCGGGCCAAATGCGCCCAAAACATGGACAAAGGGTTTCTTCATTTCGCAAATCAGGTCCGCGTCACCGCTATGGGTGCCTTCGGCGGCTATCTTCGTGCCCAGCTGCTGCTGTCTACCGGGGTGGGCTTTATCCTGCTGGTGGGTTTTCTTCTGATTCGCCAGCCCTACAGCGTGCTGCTTGCCCTGGTGCTGGCCATGATCGACTTCATCCCTCTTCTGGGTGCGGGCACCGTACTCATCCCCTGGACCATCATCGACTTCTTCAATCGGGACTTCCGAAGCTGTGTGCAGCTGCTGGTCATTTGGGGGGTCATCACACTCTTCCGCCGTATCATGGAGCCCAAGGTGGTGGGCGATCAGACCGGTCTTTCCCCCATTCTCTCCCTGGCCAGCATTTATGTTGGTATGCGGCTGGGCGGTGTGCTTGGCATGATCTTAGGGCCCGTATTTACCCTGATCTCCCTGAACCTGATCTCCATGGGCCTTTTTCACGGGCTGAGGCTGGATCTGGTTGCCGCAGCCCAGGACATTTCCGCCATTCTCTCGCAGCACCCGCGGGAGTCAAACTGATTTGCCCGTTGCGCTTGGTCCCACGCGGCCGAGCGGGCTTAGAATGTTTAAATTTCGACTACGCTTTCTTCATTTTTTCTTCACAATTGGATATTATGATAATGACAATTTAAAGGTCGGCCCACGGGCCGATTGGAAGGAGCAGCAATCTCATGGACGACTTTGATTTTTTTAATCACAGCGCAAACAGCGGCTATACCGGCGGCTTTGGTGACTACACCGACCCGGACCCCAACAACCCTATGACTCCGCCTCCCCACAAGACCCACAGCCAGCACTCCAGAGGTGTCCGCATTGCGGCTATCATTCTGGCCTGCGCAGTGGCAGGCGGCGCTTCCGGCGTGGGCGGTGCCGCGCTTTATCAGCACTTCAGTCGTTCCGGCAATACCACCACCATCTACGAGCAGCAGCGGCCCAAGGCCGAGACGGTGGTCAACACCAACGAGGGGAAGCCTATGACCCCGGAGCAGCTCTACGCCGCCAACATCGGCTCTTCGGTGGGTATCACCGTTTCCACCACAGTCAACATCTTCGGTCAGGCCACCACCTCTGCCGCCAGCGGTTCCGGCTTCGTGCTCACCGAGGACGGCTATATCGTCACCAACCACCACGTTGTGGAGCAGGCCGTGAAGGACCCCTCTGTAGCCATTGAGGTCAGCTTCCAGAAGGGCGACAAGTATACCGCTAAGCTGGTGGGCTCTGCCAAGGACAACGACGTGGCTGTGCTGAAGATTGAGCCGAAGGAAACGCTCACCCCCGTCACGCTGGGCGACTCCAGCAAGCTGGTGGTGGGCGAGCCCGTGTACGCCATCGGAAACCCCCTGGGCGAGCTGACCTACTCCTTCACCAACGGCATGATCTCCGCTCTGGACCGGATCATCAGCACCGGTACGGATGTGACCCTGAATATGCTCCAGACCAACTGCGACATCAACCCCGGCAACTCCGGCGGCCCTCTCTTTGACCGGTATGGCAATGTCATTGGCATCACCACTGCCAAGTACATCCAGTCCCAGTCCGGCGTGTCGGCAGAGGGCCTCGGTTTCGCCATTCCCATTAACGACGTGAAAGACATCATTAAGGATCTCATTGAGAATGGCTATGTCACCGGCAAGCCCTATCTGGGTGTGCAGCTGCTCCCTGTCTCTGACGATGCCCAGCGCTACGGCATCCCTGCCGGCGCGGTAGTGGCCTTCGTAGGGGAAAAGTCCGCCGCCGAGAAAGCCGGCTTGCAGGTGAACGACATCATCATCAAGCTGGACGATACCGCCATCGACTCCCCCTCTGCCCTGACCGCCGCCCTGACCACCGGTTATAAGGCGGGGGACACTGCCACCCTCACCATCATGCGTCAGCAGGAGGAAAAGACCCTGTCCATCACCTTCGATGAGAAAAACAGCGAGACTGAGGCCAACAACCAGGTCCCCCAGCAGCCTCAGCAGCAGGTTCCCCAGCAGCAGACCCCCGGCGGCAGTGTTTTTCAGTTCCCCTTCGGTTTCTTCCCCTGGTAAGTAGGGGTTCACCTCCGCTTTTTTGTTCTCCTTCCTCTTTGCCCGGAGCCGACCGGCTCCGGGCATTTTTGCACATTTACCGCGTTTTATGTGGACCGCCGTAGACAAAAATGGGAAAATGGGGTATAATGTAGAATAGAATATGGGGCGGTGCTCCGTCCCCTGGATTCGGGGCCCCGCCGGGAAAACGGCGTTTCAGCACAGGGATGTGTCAGTATGGGAAGTAGGCCTTGAATCGCACATCATCTGTATCAGAAAGGAACGACGTTTATGGAAATCAATGGAACGGCGGTGGAAGAGTCCGTCCGTTATGACCAGCTTGGGCTGTCCCCCGAGCTGATGCGCGCCATCGACCAGAAGGGCTATGTGGAGGCCACCGCCGTACAGGCAGGCTCAATTCCTCACTTCATGGCCTGGAAGGACGTGATTGCCAAGGCCCCCACCGGAACCGGAAAAACCTTCGCCTTCGGCATCCCCATGGTGGAGCACACTGACCCCGAAAGCCGGGACGTGACCGGACTGGTGCTGGCCCCCACCCGTGAGCTGGCCATTCAGATCCGGGACGAGCTGCGTGACCTGTGCGCCTTCAAGGAGGGCGTGCGTGTGGTCTGTCTCTACGGCGGTCAGCCCATCGACAAGCAGATCACCCAGCTGAAGAAGGACCCCCAGATTGTGGTAGCCACCCCCGGTCGCCTCATGGACCACATGAAGCGCCGCACCGTCCGCCTGGACAAGGTGGAGACCGTGGTTCTGGACGAGGCCGACCGTATGCTGGACATGGGCTTTGTCCGGGACGTGACCCATATTCTGGACAAGATGCCAAACCGAAAAAATCTGGGTCTTTTCTCCGCCACCATCTCCCGTGAGGTTATGGACATCTCCTGGGTGTATCAGCGTGACCCTGTGGAGATCACCGTCCGGGCCGACAAGCAGAATAAGCCCGACATCGCCCAGTACCGTCTGGACGTGGACCGCAATGAGAAGGCCGACACCGTGGCCCGCCTGCTGGATATGGGCGGCTATGAGCGCGTCATCGCCTTCTGCAACACCAAGAACATGACGGACCGCCTGGCCGGTCTTTTGACGATGCGCGGCATCACCTGTCAGGCAATCCACGGCGATATTCAGCAGTCGGTCCGGGAGAAAACCCTGAAACGCTTCCGTGAAGGTCAGATGCGCGTGCTGGTTGCCACTGACGTGGCCGCCCGCGGCCTGGACATCGACGATGTGGATGCCGTCTTTAATTACGATGTACCCGATGAAAACGAGTACTACATCCACCGTATCGGCCGCACCGGCCGTGCTAAGCGTCATGGCGTGGCCTTCTCCCTAGTGTCCACAATCGCCGAGGGCATCCGCCTGGACGAGATCCGAAAAAACACCGGCAACGAGATTCGCTCTGCTCACTTCAACGAACACGGTGATCTGGTGGTCACCAAGAAAAGCTGACTCATGCATCGTTACACTTAAAAAGGAGTGCAGATTATGGATAAAAAGAGACTTTATCGTACCGAGGGCAATTACAGGAGATTTTTGGGTGTCTGCGGCGGTCTTGCCGAATACTTTGATGTGGACCCCACCGTGGTCCGTCTGGTCTGGGCCATCGGCACCCTTTTGTCCTTCTCCCTGGGCTTCTGGGCCTACCTCATCTGTGCCGTCGTCATCCCCAATAAGAGCAACGTCTACCCCGGCTATTAAACCTCTGCCCAGCCCCCTGCTCCGGCAGGGGGCTGGCTTTATTCTAAAAAAGGAGCGTTTTCCATGTCCCACACCCGTTTTTCCGTCTCCCAGGACCAGGCGGCCCTCCGGCAGCTGTGGCAGCTGGTCTTTGAGGACAGCGACGCCTTTCTGGATCACTTCTTCCTTGCGCACTACGACCCCCAGCACGCCCTGGTGTTGGAGGAGGACGGCGCCGTCCAGGCTATGACGTTCTGGTTCGAGACCCAGCTGGTGATTCCCGGCGTCCAGCCCGTAAAAGCCGCCTACCTCTACGCCGTGGCCACCCACCCCGACTACCGGGGCAGGGGACTGGCCCGACAGCTGCTGGACGAGGGCGCACAGCTGCTCCGCGGTCTGGACTTTGAGCTGATGACCCTGGTCCCCTCCGAGCCCACCCTCCACCTCTTTTATCAGGACCGGGGGTTCCACGAGTGTTTTATCAACGCAGAGTATGAGATGACCCCCGTTAAGCCCCCCTTCCAGCTGCCCGGCGTCAGCCTGGAGCCGGTCGATCCCCAGACCTACTCCAGCGCGCGGGAGGGCCTGCTGGACGGCACGCCGCGGCTGACCTACTCCAGCCCGGCCATGGCCTATCAGGATGGCTGCTGCAAGCTGTCCGGCGGCGGACTCTATGTGGGGTGCACACCAGCCGGGCCTGTGTGCCTCACGCTGGAGCGTTCCCCCGAAAACATGATGCTGGCCAAAGAGCTGCTGGGCAGCCACGACGCCCTCATGCTGTTAGGCGGTGAATTCTATCAGCTGGCCCCCAACCTGCGCTGGTCCGTCCGCTGTCCCGTGGGGTTTGCCCCCCCGGGCGCAAATGTAAAAAAATTCGGAATGCTCCGCTGGCTCGATCCGGTTGTGGCGGAAAACTGGGACTACGACTCCACCGCCTACCTGGGCCTCGCTTTTGACTGATTTCCTGCATTTCCACAAAATCGACAGGCTGCGCGGTCGGATTTCTCCTGAATTCCGGCCGCGCTTTTATCAAAATTTTTTCGTTTTGTTTTTTCTTGAGAGCCACAGTCTTTTGATTGTGGATACCCCAACAAAAATTATGATTTACTCTTTCCGGTTTTGTGGTATGATGTACACATAAAAGCACCGGCGGAGTGCGTTTGTTGCTTGATTTTCTTAAAATGAAGGTATTCCGTCAGCAATTTTGTACATTATTATAGGAGGAGATCCAATGAACAAGTACATTGAACGAGTCCTGGCTGATACCAAGGCTAAGAATGCCAACGAGCCTGAGTTCCTGCAGACGGTGGAAGAGGTCCTGACCTCTCTGGAGCCCGTCATCAACGCCCACCCCGAGTATGAGAAGGCTGCTCTGCTGGAGCGCATGGTCGAGCCCGAGCGCACCATCGAGTTCCGCGTGACCTGGGAGGACGACAACCACGAGTGGCACGTGAACCGCGGCTATCGTGTGCAGTACAATGCTGCTCTCGGCCCCTTCAAGGGCGGTCTGCGTTTTGACCCCTCCGTTAACCTGTCCATCATCAAGTTCCTGGGCTTCGAGCAGGTCTTTAAGGACGCTATGACTGGTCTGCCCATCGGCGGTGCCAAGGGCGGTTCCGACTTTGACCCCCGCGGCCGCAGCGATGCTGAGGTCATGCGCTTCTGCCAGGCCTTCATGACTGAGCTGTATCGTCACATCGGTCAGGACATCGACTGCCCCGCTGGCGACCTGGGTGTGGGCGGCCGCGAGATCGGCTACCTGTACGGTCAGTATCGCCGTCTGGTCGGCGCTGCTGAGTTCGGCGCTGTGTCCGGCAAGTCTGTCTGCACCGGCGGTTCTATCCTGCGTCCTGAGGCTACCGGTTTCGGCGCTGTCTACTATCTGGTTGAGGCTCTCAAGCACGATGGCGAGGACATCAAGGGCAAGAAGATCGCCATCTCCGGCTACGGCAACGTGGGCTGGGGCATCATGAAGAAGGCCGCTGAGCTGGGCGCTGCTGTCACCTACTTTGCTGGCCCCGACGGCTACATCCACGATCCCGACGGTGTCGTCACCGAGGAGAAGCTGAACTTCATCCTGGATATGCGCGCCAAGGATCCTATGCACTGCAAGCCCTATGCTGAGAAGTTCGGCTGCGAGTTTGTCGCCGGCGAGAAGTGCTGGGGCGTCAAGGACGTGGACATCTACATGCCCGCTGCTACCCAGAACGACGTCAACCTGGATTGGGCCAAGAAGATCGCCGAGTCCGGTGTTAAGTACTACATCGAGGTCGCTAACATGCCCACCACCAACGAGGCTCTGGAGTTCCTGAAGGAGCAGAAGCACATGGTCGTGGCCCCCTCCAAGGCTGTCAACGCCGGCGGCGTGTCCGTCTCCGAGCTGGAGATGGCTCAGAACGCTGAGCGTCTGTACTGGTCCGCTGAGGAAGTTGACGAGAAGCTGCACGGCATCATGAAGAACATCTACAACAACTCCGTCGAGGTCGCCGAGCGCTATGGCCTGGGCTATGACCTGGTCGCTGGTGCTAACATTGTTGGCTTCCAGAAGGTTGCTGATGCCATGATGGCTCAGGGTATTTTCTAAGAAACACCTGGTTTTAAACCTTTCAAAAAGGCCGCCGGTTCCGAATGAAACCGGCGGCCTTTTTTGCTGCCTTTACTTATTCGACGTTTTTCTGTATAATACAGGAAACATCGTATTATTTTTCCATGGAGGTCGCTATGAAACGACTGCTCTTCCTGCTGCTCACCGTCTTTTTTCTCACGGGCTGTGCCGCATCCCAACCAACCTTCGAGGATACCTCCTCCGGCCCCGCCGTCTCCACGCCGGAACCTGAGCCGCCCAAGCCTACGGTAGCCCACCTGATGGTGGCCGGGGACGTTATGAGCCATATGCCCCTGACGCACGATGTCTATGTGGCAGAGACCGGTGCGTACGACTACGGCCATGTGCTTGCCGAAGCCGCCCAGCAGCTGGAGAAGGCCGATTACGCCGTGGCAAACCTGGAGACCGTGCTGGCAGGCGGACCCAAGTACTCCGGGTTTCCAGCCTTCAACTCCCCCGACGGTCTGGCCACCAGTCTAAAGACTGCCGGTGTTGATCTGCTCTCCACCGCCAACAACCACAGTCGTGACAAGGGTCTGGACGGCATTTTCCGCACACTGGACGTGCTGGACGAAAACGGCCTTGCCCATGTTGGCACCTACCGCTCCCAAACTGAGCGAGACAAAAATTCCGGCATCTATGTGGCCGATGTGGGCGGCATTTCCGTGGCCTTTTTGAGCTATACCTACGGTCTCAACGGCTACCGGCTCCCCACCGACAAAATGTTCGCTGTGAACCTCTACAATCAGGACTATTACACCACCCTGGAAACCCCCGATTATGAGAAGCTCCGTGCGGATATGGAGGCGGCCCGCGGGCTGAATCCCGATGTCATCGCCGTTATGGTCCACTGGGGGATCGAGTACCAGTATAGTCCCAACGTTCACCAGAACAAGGTGGCCAATTTTCTGGTGGAGCAGGGTGCCGACCTGGTGCTGGGCGGACATCCCCATGTGCTTCAGCCCTACGAGACCATCACCACCACCGGCTGGGACGGCCAGGAGCGCCAGGGCTTTGTCTGCTGGTCTCTTGGCAACTTCATCTCCAACCAGCTTGACCCGGACACCAAGACCACTGCAATTCTGGATTTGGAGCTGACCCGTGACCCGATCACGGAGGAGACCGCTCTCACCGATGTGCGGTACACCCCCTACTATATGCTCCACCAGGACGGCAAGCCTGTGGGCCAGCGGCGGTATCTGCTGGACGTCCATAAGGCGATGGCCGAGTACGAAAGCGGCGACACCAGCCGGATCTCCAGCCAGACCTATGACCAGCTGAACTGGGCACTTCGCCATTGTCACAAGATCCTTGGGGAAGAGGGCGACAGGCCTTCTGTCTGACGCT
>JAHHSC010000017.1 GCA_020025455.1 Lawsonibacter sp.
TCCGGGGTCAGACTAAAATCCGCCGGCCGTGGCTTCGGCGCATCTACCACGATCTCATTGCGGATGGTGCCATCCGTCAACAGGCAGATGCGGTCAGACAGCAGCAGAGCCTCATCAATATCGTGGGTAATAAACAGGGTAGAAAGGCGAATCCGCTCCATCACGTCCAAATACCACCGATGGACCGAGGCCTTGGTCAGGGTATCCAGCGCAGAGAACGGCTCATCCAGCAGTGCCACATTCTGCGAAAACAAATAGGTCCGCAGCAGGGCGGCACGCTGGCGCATCCCGCCGGACAGCTGGGCAGGCCACAGCTTCTCCGTCCCCTCCAGGCCAAACGAGCCGAAGTGGGCGGCGGCCTCTCTTCTGGCCTCCCTCTTGTTCTCCCCACGGAGCACCAGAGGCAGGGCCACATTGTCCAGAATGGTGCGGTAGGGCAGCAGCAGATCCTTTTGCAGCATATAGCTGATCTTGCCCGGCTTGCCCGTCACATCCTCTCCATCCAGCAGCACGCGGCCCTGGTCAGGCACCAGCAGTCCGGAGATCACGTTGAACAGCGTGGTCTTTCCGCCGCCGCTGACACCCAGCAAGCACACCAGCTCCCCCTCCCGCAGAGTCACCGACACGTCCTTTAGGACGGGACGGCCGTCAAAGGAGACGCTGACGTGCTGTACCTCCAGCTTTTCCATGTTAAGCCTGGGGCAGGAAGTCGTTGGTGAACCCGGCGTTGGGGTCCACTTCGCGCTCCAGCAGCTTGTTCTCGTTGAGCCAGTTGAAGAAGCCGCTCCAGCGCTGAGGATCAAACTCGCCCCAGCGGGCAGCGTCAGAGATGTACTCCTTGGCCAGATACTTCTGAGAGGCCACCACCAGATCGGTGCTGTCCTTCAGCTCGGGGGCGTACTTGATGAGGATTTCAGCGGCACCCTCGGGATCAGCCGCGGCATCCTGATAGCCCTTGGACAGAGCGGCCATAAACGCCTTGGCCGTCTCGGGGTCGTTCTTCAGCAGATCGTTGTTGGCGATGACAACGGGGGTATAGAAGTCAAAGACCGGATCAATGTCGGCAAAGGCGAAGTAGTCGGTGTCCAGACCAGCAACCTCACAGGCGATGCCGGCCCAGCCGTAGAAGATCCAGATGGCATCCACGGACTTGCTCTCCAGGGCGGAGACCTCATCCGTGACGGTGGAGGGGATCATCTCGACCTGATTGAAGTCGCCGCCCTCGGCCTCCATGACGGCCTTAATGGTAGCCTGCTCCACGGGCAGATCCCAAGTGGCGTACTTGTGGCCCTCCAGACCCTTGGGCGTGTCCATCCCCTCGCCCTTTCTGGAGACAATGCCGGAGGTGTTGTGCTGGAGGATAGCGGCCACAGCGGTGACGCCCAGAGGGTCCTCACCGGTCAGAGCGGGGGCCAGAGAATCCTGGAAACTCACGCCAAACTGAGCGCGGCCGGAGGCCACCAGCACCTCAGCACCGTCCTCAGGGGGCTGGACCACCTCTACCTCAAGTCCGGCGTCCGTGAAATACCCCTTGTCCATTGCGACGTAGAGACCGGTGTGGTTGGTATTGGGTGCCCAGTCCAGCACGAACGTGACTTTCTTCTGCTCCTTGCCGTCCTGTGCAGAGCCCTCGCTCTTGCTGCTGCTGACCGCAGGGTCATCCTGCTTGCCGCAGGCAGCCAGAGACATAGTCAGGGTCAGGGCCAGCGCAGCGGCGGCCATACGTTTCCAAAGCTTCATGTTATACTCTCCTTATTTTTCTTTTTGTGTCTTATCCTGGATATGCCGGTACGGCATACACTTTCGCTCCGCCAGGTCCACCAGAGCCATGAGTATCAGCGACACTGCGGAGATGAGGAAGATCACCGCGAACATCTTATCGAACGCAAATGCCTTCTTCACTCTTGTCATGTAGACACCCAGGCCGCTGAAGCCGCCCAGCCACTCGCTGATCACCGCTCCCACCACCGAGTAGGCGGCGGCAATGCGGAGCCCGGAGAAAAACTGGGGCAGCGCCCAGGGACACTTCAGGTGTCGGAAAATCTGCCAGCGGCTGGCACCCATGGACTGGAGCAGGCCGATCTCGTCCTTGTCCACCGCCTTGAACCCGTCCAGCAGACCCACGGTCACCGGGAAGAAGGTAGCCAGCACAATGAGGACCACCTTGGGGGTCATCTCATAGCCGAACCACAGCACCAACAGGGGCGCGATGGCTACGGTTGGGATGGTCTGCGTGATGATCAGGATGGGATAGACCGCCTTATAGAGCACATCGAAGGCGTCCATAAGCACTGCAAAGACAAACCCAATGCTGACCCCCAGGAACAGGCCGATAAACGCCTCCTGCAAGGTCACCAGCAGGTGTCCCCACAGCGTCGGCAGCTCCCTGACAAAGACCATTGCCACGTCCACCGGGGAGGGCAGCATATACTTTGGCACCCAACCCATGACTGAGACCAGCTGCCAGACGGTCAGCAGAAGCGCCACAGCCACCACGGCAGGCAGCTTACTGCTGGTGGTGCTTCGTAACTTTCTTATCAATGGTCAGGATCTCTCCTTCCGGCTCGTAGACCACCTTGATGTAGGCAGCCACCTTGGGTGCGCCGGCACGGATGGCCACGTGCTGACATTCCTTCACGATGTCCATAAGCTGGTCATAGTCCTCGCCCTCGATGGTGGTCTCAAAGGGGCCTACATAGTAGTTCAGGCCGGTGCTTTTGATGTAGTCGATGACCTCGTCTACCATAGCCACCAACTCATCATCGTTCTTGGCCGCAGGCAGGGTCTGGATGGCAACGCTTGCTTTCATACTGATTCCTCCTTAAGATTCCGTGAATACAAAAACCCTGTCCGGCAATGCCAGACAGGGCGCAATCCCACGCAAAACGCGGCACATGTGCTACCTACGCTGGCATTACCCAGATCAGGTGAAAGGGTCACAGGTCTACCTGTTTCTCAGCCCATCCAGTTGAGCTCCCCTGTTTTTTATTCTACATTGTTATACCGCAATTTATCTGATTTGTCAACACTCCCCGCCAGACACAAAAAAACGGGCCGCCCCAAAAGGGCGGCCCGAAACCGTCTGGTTTTGTTTGGAGGTGTTACTCCTCGTCCGCGCTGACCTCGTCGTCGCTCAGGTCGAGCGCATACTTGGTCTCGCAGTTGGGACAGACCACATAGCCCCGGGACAGGTCATCCTCGTCAATCACGAGGGGCTCCTCACAGTTGGGGCACTCAACCTCGAACCAGTCATCGTCGTAGTCCTCGTCGTCCTCGCAGTCACACTCATCCTCGTCCTCGTCGTAGACCAGGTCCTCCACGTCCTCCAGGTCGTCAGAGAGCGCGTCAATCTCCTCGCCCAGAGCCAGGGCGTTCTCCTCCAGGTCCTCCAGAGAGAGACCCACTTCCTCCAGAATGCCGATCATCACAGAGATCAGCTTTCCCTCTTTGGACTTCTCGGTATCCAGACCCAGACCCTCTGCCAGGCCCTTGAGATAGGCAACTTTTTCAGAAATCGTCATAACTGTGTTCCCTTTCTGAGGTCACGCCTCATCGCGTTTGACGCGCTGCGGTCAGGTCACCCCGCCGCCCCGTCATAGTCAATCATGTTGCTGCGATGCAACGGGCAAATTAGCCCTTGCAGCGCTCCAGATACTCGCCGGTACGGGTATCAATCTTGATCTTGTCGCCGGGGTTGATGAACAGGGGGACCTTGATCTCAGTGCCGGTCTCCAGGGTGGCGGGCTTGGTCACGTTGGTGGCGGTGTCGCCCTTGAAGCCGGGGTCGGTCTCGGTGACCTCCAGGTCCACGAAGTTGGGGGCCTCAACGCCAAAGACGCTGCCCTTGTAGGACATGATCTTGCAGGTCATGTTCTCCTTGACAAAGCGGAAGGCATCGCCCAGAAGGTCCTTGCCGATGGGCAGCATATCGTAGGTCTCCATATCCATGAAGTAGTACAGGTCACCGTCGTTGTAGCTGTACTCCATGTCCTTGCGCTCAACAAAAGCCTGCTCAAACTTGGCGGTGGGGTTGAAGGAGGTCTCGGTCACACCGCCGGTGATGATGTTCTTCATCTTGGTGCGGACAAAAGCGGCACCCTTACCGGGCTTAACGTGCTGGAACTCGACGACCTGCATGACCTTACCGTCCATCTCAAAGGTCACGCCGTTGCGGAAATCGCTGGCGGAAATCATTGCCATTGGAATCATCCTCCATTATATACAGATTAGCTAATTTATTTTACCCCATTTCACCGTATTTGACAAGGGGTTTCCTTGCAATTGCAGGGCAGAATGGGAGTTTTTTCTGGTTTTCAGCCCTTACAGGACAATCAGATCCTTGGGGGATCGGGTTATGTCCTCACAGCCGCCCTCCCGGAGCACCAGCACATCCTCGATGCGGACCCCGAACTTTCCAGGGATATAGATGCCAGGTTCTGCGGACACAACCGCGCCTGCGGGCAGCTCCCGGTCCTCGTTGGGGCTGGCGTTGGGGCCTTCGTGGATATCCAGACCCAGAGAGTGGCCGAAGCTGTGGCTGAAATACTCTCCATAGCCCGCGTCCACAATGACCTGGCGGGCAGCCTGGTCCACCTCACGCCCGGTGACACCGGCGCGGGCAGCATTGATGCCCGCCTTCTGGGCCGCCAGTACAATCTGGTAGACCCGCTCCATCTCCTCGCTGGGCTCCCCAAGCGCCACGGTGCGGGTCATGTCAGAGCAGTACCCCTCCACCCGGCAGCCGAAGTCCATCGTAATGAACATACCGTGCTCAACGGTGCGGTCACCCGGAACTGCGTGGGGCCGGGACCCGCTGGGCCCTGCGGCCACGATTGGGTCGAACGACACCTGCTCACCACCCCGGCGAAGCAGCTCGTAGACGATGCGGGCGGCAATCTCCCGTTCGGTCATACCGGGGCGGATATAGCTCAAAATGGCACGGAAGGTCTCGTCGGTGATGCGCTGGGCCTTCTCCATCACAGCCAGCTCATCGGCGTCCTTGGAGGCCCGCAGCTCATCCAGCAGGGGCTGGGCCGGTGTCAGGATACAGGGCAGCTCCTGGGCATAGCGGCGGTGCTCCTCCACCGTCATGGTGCCGCTTTCAAACCCCACATTGTTGAGCTTCCGCTCCTCAATAAAGGCGCGGGCGAGAGCCGCATGGCCGCTGCTCTGCCCAACGAGGGTAGGCTCCACACCCTGGATCTGCTCCCGCGCGGCCTCGATATACCGGCCGTCCGTGGTGTAGTGGCAGCCGCTGGCGGTGACCAGCAGCAGGCCCTCGCCGTGGAAGCCCAGGGCGTAGCGCTCCCCCGCCTCACTGGTAATGAGCATGGCGTCCAGGCCGTACTCCGGCAGCTTTTCTGCGATTTGCGTTAGATGGTTCATTGGGTATTGCTCCTTTTAGTCGTGGGAATCCAAAAATTCCCGGTAGATTTTCTTCATGGTCAGGGCGTCCTCCGCCTGGGTGCCCGCACTCTCGCAAATGAACGTGGGGGACCAGCCGCGCTTGGCCACCTGAGCGGCCAGCGGGGTCCAATCAGGACCAAAGCCGTCGTCGTCTGCAAAGGTGCGGTGGCATTTCTCGCCCCCATTCAGAGTGAATTGGATGTGGGAGAAGTGGCTGTGGAACCGGGATGCCCGCTCTGCTCCCAGGATCTCCTCGACCCGGTCCAGCATCTTTTCGCAGGCCTCCTCCCCCTCCAGCGCGCCCAGGGAGCGGGCATAGAGGTGTCCGAAATCGATGCAGGGGATGAGCCGCGGATCCAGCGTGCACAGCTCCAGCACCTCGTCCAAATCGCCCAGCTGGTTGATCTTGCCCATGGTCTCCGGACACAGGGTGATGTGGGAAAAGCCCTGGTCGTCGCAGGCTGCGATGACCTCCCGCAGCGATTTTAGGGCAATCTCCTGGGCCTCCCGGCGGGAGCGCTTCATCAAAGCGCCGGAGTGGATGACCACCCGCTCCGCCCCCATCCAGCTTGCAGCCAGACAAGCGGAGGTGATATAGCCGATGGTCTTTTGCAGACTTTCCGGGTCGGGGTTAGCCAGGTTTATGAAGTAGGGGGCGTGAAGCGACAATCGCACGCCCGCTTCCAGGGCCTTTTGCCCCAGCTTCCGGGCCGTCTCCTCCCCCACATGAACCCCTTTGCCGCACTGGTACTCGTAGCAGTCCAAACCCTGCTCCCTAATCCATTCTGGGGCAGCCAGAGAGGATTTATACTTTTTAGAAAAAGAGTCGGAATTTCCGGCCGGTCCAAAGCAGGCACTCACAGGAAGGGCCTCCTCTTCCCCAGCAGGCGGAAGGGGGTCTCGCCCCAGTACCGCAGGTAGCGGCCCGGGTTGCCCGCCAGTCGGATCGGCTCCACCAGCAGCGGGGTGACCCCTGCCAGGTTGGCACCCAGCGTATCGGTGAAGATCTGGTCGCCCACCATCACCGTCTCCTCCGGTTTGCAGCCCATCCGCTTCATGGCGCGGTAGTAGCCATCCGGCTTGGGTTTGCCGGAGTGGCCCTGGAACGGGATGCCCAGCGTTTGGGCAAAGTGGCTGGCCCGGGTGGGCTTGCGGCTGTTGGAGAGCAGGAACAGCTTGATGCCCGCCTCCTCCAGCGCCGTTTTCCAGGCCACGATCTCAGGGGTAGCCTCGGGCACACCGTAGGCCACCAGGGTGTTGTCCAGATCGGCCAGCACCAGACGGATTCCCCGCTCTGCCAGGGCCTTCGGTTCAATTTTGGTCACCGCCGGGTAGACGCCCCGGGGAATGAGAGAAACAGGCACGGCGTGTCCTCCTTTTTGTTCTGAATCGTCTTGCCCCCACATAGGTTAAGGGCAAAGGAAAAAATTTGTGCTTGCAAGTATATCACACTATGCAGAATCCGACAAGGGGGACCAGACATGGACCAGGAACAGATCATCGTCACCGTACCGCCCCAGCAGTTGGGCACACTCCGAGGCCGCCGGGCCACAGCTGCCCACCTGGCCTACCGGCTGGGCCAGGGGCCGAGACTCTACCGCGCAGCCGGACTGCCCGCGCGCCCGGGCGGGCTCATGGTCATCGGGCAAGGGGATTACAACTACCCCGGCCCGGTGGAACCGTTCTGCTGCGAGGTACTGCGGGAGTGCTCCGCCCGCGGCTTCCGCGGCGTGCTGCTGGATCTGGACGCGCGGCTTCCCTTTCTGGAGCAGCTGGCCAATCGGCTGGACCAGGTACTCACCGGCCACGGGCTCTCCTTTCTGGTGCCGGAGTCCTACGGGGACCATGCGCCGGGGGCCGGCGTGCTCATCTCCTCAGCCCTGTCCGGCGGCACCTTGCAGGGCCGTCTGCTGGAGGCCGGAGAGCACTTTGGCCGGGATCGGGTCGTGCTGGCTCTGGAGCGGACGGCGGAGGACTTCTTTCTCCCCTCCCCCTCGGGCTGCGGGGACCCCCTCTCCCAGGAGGATCTGGACGAATTGCTGCACCGGCTGCGGCCCAGCGTGTTCTTCTCCGGCGGGCTGTGCGCCCGGTACTTCACGTACCTGGATGAGCAGGGCGGGCCCCACTTCGTCCTCTTCGACGACGGCGATACCATGCATCGAAAGCTGGAGGTGGGCCGTCGGGCGGGCGTATCCACGTTTGTCCTCCCGTATACGGAGCTGAGCTGCTGTCTGCCCATTGACGCGGGACCGGGCCAGAGGTAAAATAGACCAAATACGACCGAGGAGGAACCCATTATGGTCCGTCACATTGTCTCCTGGAACTTCAAGCCCGAACTGACCGAGTCCCAGCGTCAGGCCGTCCGGGAGGAGCTTATCCCAAAGCTCCACGCCCTGAAGGATAAAATTCCCTGCCTGACCGAAATCAAGGCCTTCTGCCCCCCGCTCAGCAGCAGCAACTGCGATCTGGTCCTCTACTCCGAGGTGGAGGAGGCGGCACACCTGCCCGAGTACCAGAACCACCCGGAGCACCAGGCCGTCCTGCCGCTCATCAAGGACAACTTCACCGACCGCCGCTGCGTGGATATTGACGGCTGAATGTAGAAATGAAATGACGAGATCGAGTCAACCGACTTGATCTCGTCATTTTTCTTGGGCCAGTCTGGCTCTCAGACCGGAATACCGCCTGGTCTGGCGGTCATTGCCAATCATGGCGGCCACCGTCTCCGGCTCCCCCACCACGATGAAGAGTTCCCTTGCACGGGTGACGGCGGTATAGAGGATGCCCCGGGTCATCAGCATGGAGGCCCCATCCAGGGCGGCCAAAATCACGGCCCGGTACTCGCTGCCCTGGGACTTATGTACCGTAATGGCAAAGGCGGGCTCCAGCTCACCCAGCATATCCGGGCTGTAGTCCACCAGGCGGCCGTCGAAGTCCACCGTGATACTCTGCTTTTCAACCGCCCGGATCACGCCGATATCGCCGTTGAAAATGCCCATGCCCGTGTCGGCTCCATCCTCGTCCCGCCAGAGGATGTCGTAGTTGTTTTTTACCTGCATGACCCGGTCGCCCGCCCGGAACACCCAGTCCCCGAAGCGGCGCTCCCCCTTGGTCTCCAGAGGCGGGTTCAGCGCCTGCTGGAGGGCCTGGTTCAGCACCCCTGTGCCGGTGGTCCGTCTCCTGGTGGGGGACAGCACCTGGATCTGGTCTGCGGGGATTCCCATGCGCTCCGGCAGACGGCGGCGGCACAGATCCACGATGGTGTCCACCACGCTCTGCCCGTCCCGGCGGCACAGCAGGAAAAAGTCGCTGTCGTTGGCCCGCAGGTTGGGCACTTGGCCTTTGTTGATGGCGTGGGCATTGCGGACAATGGCGCTTTCGGCCGCCTGACGGAAAATCTCGGTCAGCCGCACCGTGGGCACCGCCCGGCTGCGGATCAGGTCGCTGAACACGTTTCCAGGGCCCACCGAGGGCAGCTGGTCCGGGTCGCCCACCAGCACCAGCCGGCAGTCCGGCTCCATGGCGTCCAGCAAAGCGGCCATGAGGGACACATCCACCATGGAGGTCTCGTCCACAATGACCGCGTCCACCGCCAGCGGCTCATAGGAGTTGTGGGTGAACATCATCTGGCCGGAGTGGGGGTCGTAGCCCGTCTCCAGCAGACGATGGATGGTGGAGGCCTCCATCCCGCACAGCTCGCCCAACCGCTTGGCGGCCCGGCCCGTTGGGGCGGCAAGGGCAGTCTCCAGCCCCATGGCCTCGAACAGCGCCAGCACGCCTTTCAAACAGGTGGTCTTTCCGGTACCCGGCCCGCCGGTGAGCAGCATGACCTGGCTGTGGGCGGCCAGCTCCACCGCCTGACGCTGCTGGGGTGCGTAGGTAATGCCCTGGCTGCGCTGGATACGGGTGATGAGCTTGTCCAGTCCATCAGGGGCGCAGAGCTCCTGCTGGCTCATCTCCTCCAGCCGCTGGGCGATATAGGTCTCCGAGTCGTAGAGTGCAGGCAGGTAGATCGCATCCTGCCCGGCCACGGTCTCCCGCGTCACCTCGCCCCGCTGGGCCAGGGACTCCAGCCGCTCCTCCAGAACATTGCTGGGCACGTCCAGCAGACAGCAGGTGGCGTCCACCAGCTTGCGGAAGGGTAAAAAGGTATGCCCGTTGCTGTCGCTGTTGTGGCTCAGCTCAAAGAGCAGACCGGCCTCCAAGCGCTGGGCATCCTCTGCTCCCATCCCCAGCTCCAAGGCCAGGGCGTCCGCCTGGGAAAACTCCACCCGGAAGCTCTCCCGAACCAGCAGGTATGGGTCCATTTTCAGCGCCTCAAGCGCAGCCCCGCCATAGAGGGACCGCAGGGGTGAGGCCAGCTCCAGGGGCAGAGCGTGGGCGGATAGAAACTCCATCAGCCGCCGCATCCCCATTTGCCGGGCAAAATCATCGCTGATCTGTTCCGCCCGCTTGGGGGTGATGCCCCGGATTCGGGTGAGCTTTTCCGGCGACTCCTCGATCACGTCCAGCACCTCTTCCCCGAACGTCTCCATGAGCAGCCGGGCGGTGGCCTTGCCGATCCCCCGGATCGCACCGGAGCAGAGGTAGTGGAAAATCTCCTTTTGCCCCTGCGGCAGGCGACGCTCCACCACCTCGGCCTTGAACTGAGGGCCGTAGGTCTGATGCCGGACCCATCGCCCCTTCACGGACAGGTACTCGCCGGGAGCCACGCCGGGCATGGTGCCCACCACGGTGACCTCCTCATCCTTCACGTCCAGCTTCAGAATGGTGTAGCCGTTTTCCTCATTTTGATAAATGACGGCGGAGACCGTGCCGTCCAGCTCCGGTCCCATCTCCATCTCGTCCACAGTCTCCACCTCCTGTTTCATTTGAACTTACGGTTCGATCAGCCGGTTCAGCTCCCTGGCCGGCCACAGCACCACACCGGGCCAGCGGTCCGCCAGATGGAGGGCCAGCTGTCTCCCGCCGTCGGTGAGGTCCACATCGGCAATGACCAGGGTGCAGTTCAGCAGGCCCAGGCTTTTGAGCCAGGCCACCGCCCGGATTGCCTGTTCCAGGTCCTCGCCCTCTCCTCTGCCCGGAACCACCACCCTGAACAGGCCGCGGGGCAGAGGCCGCAGCAATCTGCCGTAGAGCCATACCGCCAGCAGGGCGGCTCCCGCAAAGGCCAGCAGGGCAACCAGAACATCTCTGCCCACAGGGCAACACCTCCGCATCATCCTATGCGGAACGCCCGGGCAGCGCTACGCTCAGACGGTGCCGCTGAACAGATTGACGCCTACATGGGTCAGCGCCAGCATAATGATGCCGGCGGTAAGCACACCCAGGGTCACGGCGGGCATGGCCTTTCTCAGACGAATATTCAGAAACGCCGCCGCCAGACAGCCGGTCCACGCTCCGGTTCCGGGCAGGGGGATGCCCACAAAAAGCCACAGACCAACGCTCTGGTACTTGCGCATCTTTTCCCCCTTCAGGTTCGCCTTCCTCTCCAGCTTGTCCACCAGACCGTTGAGCCGGGGCATATACTTCCGCATCAGCAGGAAGATCTTGCGGATATAGACGATGATGAAGGGCGCGGGGATCAGGTTGCCGATCACGGCAGCGGGAAAGGCCAGCGAATAGGGCAGGCCCAAGGCCACGCCGAAGGGCAGTCCGCCGCGCAGCTCAATGATGGGGACCATAGACACCAGCATGGTAAAGACGCATTTCCCCATGGTGGTTGTGGTCAAAAAATCGAAAAGGTCCATACGATACTCAATTCCTCTCTCTATAGGTTCACTTCAGTAGTTTTTTCAGATATTGTCCCGTGTAGCTTTCGGGGCACTGGGCCACCGTCTCGGGGGTACCGGTGCAGACGATGCTGCCGCCGCCGTCGCCGCCCTCAGGCCCAAGGTCGATGAGATAATCGGCCGTTTTGATGACGTCCAGGTTGTGCTCAATGACAACCACCGTGTTGCCCAGGTCCACCAGCTTCTGGAGAACCTCAATGAGACGCTGGACATCATAGCTGTGCAGGCCGGTGGTCGGCTCATCCAGAATATAGATGGTCCGCCCGGTGGAGCGCTTGCTCAGCTCGGTGGCCAGCTTCACGCGCTGGGCCTCGCCGCCGCTGAGCTCGGTGGAGGGCTGGCCCAGCTTCACATAGCCAAGGCCCACCTCTTCCAGCGTTTTCAGGCGGTTATAGATGCGGGGGATATTTTCGAAGAAGGGCATGGCCTCATCCACCGTCATCTCCAGCACCTCATAGATGTTCTTGCCCTTATAGCGGACCTCCAGCGTTTCCCGGTTATAGCGTTTGCCCTTGCAGACCTCGCACGGCACATAGATGTCGGGCAGAAAGTGCATTTCAATCTTCAAAAGGCCGTCGCCGGAACAGGCCTCACAGCGGCCGCCTCTGGTGTTGAAGGAGAACCGGCCGGGATTGTAGCCGCGGCTCTTGGCATCCGGTGTGGAGGCAAAAAGCTCTCGAATGTCATTGAAGAGCCCGGTGTATGTGGCCGGGTTGGAGCGCGGTGTGCGTCCGATGGGGCTCTGGTCAATGTCGATGACCTTGTCCAAAAACTCCTCGCCCTCAATGCGGTCGTGTCTGCCCGGCCGGGCCTTTACCCGATTCAGGTCCGCCCCCAGCTTCTTATAGAGGATCTCATTCACCAGAGAGGACTTTCCGCTTCCGGACACACCGGTGACGCAGGTGAAGGTGCCAAGAGGGATCGACACATCAATATGGCGCAGGTTGTGCTCCGCCGCACCGAAGATTTTTAGAAAATTACCGTTCCCCTCCCGGCGTTTCTCTGGGACGGGGATTTTCCTCCTACCGGAGAGGTAGTCGCCAGTCAGCGAGTCGGGGTTTGCCATGATCTCCTCCGGGGTCCCCGCCGCCACCACCTGGCCGCCGTGGACCCCCGCACCGGGGCCGATGTCCACGATGTAGTCGGCCTGACGCATGGTGTCCTCGTCGTGCTCGACCACCAGCAGCGTGTTGCCCAGATCCCGCAAATTTTTCAGCGTCTCCAGCAGCTTGTCATTGTCCCGCTGGTGCAGACCGATGGACGGCTCGTCCAGAATGTAGAGCACTCCCATGAGCGAGGAGCCGATCTGGGTGGCCAGCCGGATGCGCTGGCTCTCTCCGCCGCTGAGGGTGCCCGCCTCACGGGACAACGTCAGATACTGAAGGCCCACGGACTTGAGAAAGCCCAGGCGGTTTTTGATCTCCTTCACGATCTGGGCGGCAATCATGGTCTGGGTCTCGTTGAGCTCCAGGTGCTCAATGAAGTCCAGCGCCTCGGTGATGCTCTTGCGGCAGTACGTGTCAATGTCCAGCCCCCCAACCGTCACGGCCAAAGACTCCTTGCGCAGTCTCCGCCCGCCGCAGGTGGGACAGGGGCTCTGGGACATACACTCCTCCAGCTCCCGCTTCATGCTGTCCGACTGCGTCTCCCGATAGCGGCGCTCCAGGTTGTTGACGATGCCCTCGAAGGGCTGTCTCAGGGTGCCCACACCCCGGGGCTGGTCGTAGTGCAGGGTAAGCACTTCCCCCTTGGTGCCGTAAAGGATCACGTCCATGACCTCCGGGGACAGGTCCTTCACCGGGGTGGTGAGCTTGAACTTATACTTCTTGGCCAGCGCATCAAAATACATACGGGAGATCCCGTCGGCCTTGATGTTGTTCCAGCCCGAGGCTGTGATGGCCCCCTCCAGGATGGAAAGCTCCTTGTTGGGGATGATGAGATCGGGGTCGATCTTCATTTGGGAGCCCAGTCCGGTACAGGTGGGACAGGCACCAAAGGGGTTATTAAACGAGAACATCCGGGGGGTCAGTTCCTCAATGGATACGCCGCAGTCCTCGCAGGCGTAGTTCTGAGAGAAGAGGATGTCCCGATCCTCCCCCACCACATTGACGATCACCAGGCCGCCGGACAGATTGGAGGCGATTTCCACCGAGTCGGTGAGGCGGCGGGTAATATCGTCCCGAATGACCAGTCGGTCCACCACAATCTCGATCTGGTGCTTTTTGTTTTTCTCCAGCTTGATTTCCTCGCTGAGGTCGTAGGCAATGCCGTCCACCCGACAGCGGACATAGCCGGACCGGCGGGCATCCTCCAGAACTTTGGTATGCTCGCCCTTCTTGCCCCGGATGACAGGGGCCATGACCTGGATGCGGGTGGCCTCCGGAAGGGCCAGCACCTGGTCGATGATCTGATCGATGGTCTGCTGACGGATCTCCTTGCCGCAGATGGGGCAGTGCGGGGTGCCCACCCTGGCCCACAGCAGACGCAGATAGTCGTAGATCTCGGTCACCGTACCCACGGTAGACCGTGGGTTCTTACTGGTGGTTTTCTGGTCGATGGAAATGGCGGGAGAAAGGCCGTCGATATAGTCCACATCCGGCTTCTCCATCTGGCCCAGGAACATTCTGGCATAGGAGCTGAGGGACTCCACATACCGCCGCTGGCCCTCGGCATAGATGGTGTCGAACGCCAGGGAGGACTTTCCGCTGCCGCTCAGGCCGGTGAGCACCACCAGCTTATCCCGTGGGATGTCCACGTCGATGTTTTTCAGATTGTTCACCCGCGCCCCGCGGACGCTGATATGCGTGTGCATGGTTCGTTCCTCCTTACGGCGACGTCAGTCTCCGACGGTCCGGTTGGCGGCAGCCGCCCCGGACGCAGCCGGTGCGTGCGTTGCTTTCCTTCCCCGTGACCATCTCAACGGACTTCTCCTTCACGGCTCGTCTGAGGCGAGAAAATTCAGCACACCGTCCCGGAACAGGAGCAGGTTCTCCTCCTCCATGATCTTGTCCCGGCCGGTATGTATCTTACCCATATAATACCCGATGACGGGCTTCTTTCGCAGGGCGCACAGACCTACGCCCCACTGGAAGTTCTTCTGGTCCGAGGGGTAGAAGCCCATGCCCTCCGGCACCTGGACGGTTTTCGCTCCTCTGCCTTGGAAGGCGCGGCGCAGCCGCTCCACGGCGGCCTTGTCCCTCTTCACCGCCTTACCGGGGAAGAGGTGCAGATGGTCGCCGTCGGAGACACAGTCGAAGTTGAGCACTAGGGTCTCCTTCCGGGCCTTCTTGTGGGCCTTGGCAAAGGCGGCAGAGCCCAGCAGCCCCTTCTCCTCGTTATCAAAGAACACAAAGCACACCCGGTCCCGCAGCTCCTCCGGCAGGGCCTGGGCAATCTCCAGCAGGGTCATAACGCCGCTGGTGTTGTCGTTGACGTTGCTCCGGTTGGCTTTCCCTGCCAGCATCAGCCAGAGGAGGATGAGCAGGGTCCCGTACATCGCCGCAAAGTTCAGCCATCCGGGAATATCCGGCCAGAGGAGCAGGAGGAGAACATCGGCCAACACCATGGGCAGAAGGAACAAAATCCCCATCAGAAGCTGGTAGAGCACCAGCATGGGCAGGTTCCTTGGCGTGATGAAATTGGGGACGGGGAGCACGGCGCAGGTATCGTAGTGGGCGGTGAGCAGCACCTGGGCCCGGTCCGGGTCCCCCACCACCACATTGCAGCTTTTGACCAGCCTTCCGCTGGACTCCACCCGGGGGCGGTAGCCTAGGCGCTCCAGGTTCTCCCCCAGCCAGGCCCGGAAGTGTTCTTTCTGTTTCTTACTCTTGCGGATGGGAAAATCCGTCTTGACGGTGTTGGCCATGGCCGTCAGCTTTGTCTCGGGCATAGTCACATTCCTTTCAGTTCGATGATCTGGTCCCGGAGGGCGGCGGCCAGCTCAAATTCCAGCATCTTGGCCGCCTCCTTCATCTCCTTTTCCAGCTTCTCGATCGTCTCAAGCCGCTGCTGCTCGGTCAGCGGCTTGCTCGCTTTCTTTTTCCGCGCGGACGTGCTCTTCTCCTCGTCGGCGGAAATTTCCAGCAGCTCCCGCACCGACTTGACGATGGTCTTGGGGACGATGCCGTGGGCCTTGTTGTAGGCATCCTGCTTCTCCCGGCGGCGCTCCGTCTCGGTAATGGCCCGCTCCATGGAGGGGGTGATGGTATCGGCGTACATAATGACCTTGCCCTGGGCATTTCGGGCGGCACGGCCAATGGTCTGGATGAGCGAGGTCTCGCTGCGGAGGAACCCCTCCTTGTCCGCGTCCAGGATGGCCACCAGACTCACCTCGGGCAGGTCTAGGCCCTCACGCAGCAGGTTGATGCCCACCAGCACGTCGAAGTCACCCAGGCGCAGGTCCCGGATGATCTCCATACGCTCCATGGTGTCCACATCGTGGTGCATATAGCGCACCTTGATGCCCACTCCCTGAAGGTAGGCGGTCAGATCCTCTGCCATGCGTTTGGTCAGGGTGGTGACCAGCACCCGCTCCTGACGGGCGGTGCGGACGTTGATCTCGCCGATGAGGTCGTCGATCTGGCCCTCTACCGGGCGGACCTGGATCTCCGGGTCCAGCAGGCCGGTGGGCCGGATCACCTGCTCCACAATCTGGCCCGACCGGGTCCGCTCATACTCACCGGGGGTGGCTGACACATAGATGACCTGGTTTACCCGCTGCTCAAATTCCGGGAACTTCAAGGGGCGGTTATCAAAGGCACTGGGCAGGCGGAAGCCGTACTCCACCAGGCTCTCTTTTCTGGCCCGGTCGCCGTTATACATGGCCCGGACCTGGGGCAGGGTCACATGGCTCTCGTCGATGAACATAAGAAAGTCCTTGGGAAAGTAGTCCATCAGCGTCTTGGGGGCGGACCCCTCCGGCCTTGCAGAAATAATTCTGGAGTAGTTCTCGATGCCGGAGCAGTAGCCCAGCTCCTGCATCATCTCAATGTCGTACATGGTGCGCTGCTTGATGCGCTGGGCCTCCACCAGTTTGTTTTCGCGTTCAAAATAGGCGACCCGCTCCTCCATTTCTTTGTAGATGTTCTGAATGGCGGCGTCCATTTTGTCCTTGGGGGTGACGTAGTGGGTAGCGGGCCACACGGGGATATTGGTCAGGCGGCGGATGGGGGTGCCGGTGACCACATTGATCTCGCTGATGCGGTCGATCTCATCCCCAAAGAATTCCACCCGAATGGCTGTCTCCTTCCAGTAGGCGGGCCACACCTCCACCGTGTCCCCCCGAACCCGGAACATATTGCGCTCAAAGGCGATGTCGTTGCGCTCGTAGCGGATCTCCACCAGCCGCTTGAGCAGCTCGTCCCGCTCCATGGTGGCACCCACCCGAAGGGACACCATCATGGAGGCGAAGTCGTCCGGCTCGCCCAGACCGTAGATGCAGGACACGGAGGACACCACAATCACGTCCCGCCGCTCCAGCAGGGAGGCAGTGGCAGCCAGCCTCAGCCGGTCAATCTCCTCATTTACCGCGGAGTCCTTCTCGATGAACGTGTCGGTGTGGGGGATATATGCCTCCGGCTGGTAGTAGTCGTAGTAGGACACGAAGTACTCCACCGCGTTGTTGGGGAAGAACTCCTTGAACTCGGCACACAGCTGGGCGGCCAGGGTCTTATTATGGGCCAACACCAGGGTGGGGCGCTGGACCTGCTCGATGATCTTGGCCATGGTAAAGGTCTTGCCGGAGCCGGTGACACCCAGCAGGGTCTGTTCGTCCAGGCCCATCTCCACCCCCTTGGAGAGGGCAGCTATCGCCTCCGGCTGGTCGCCGGACGGGGTATATTCCGAGACAACTTCAAAGTTCGGCACAAGGTCCGCCTCCTTCTCCCTGGGATTATGTGACACAACATACCGTTATTATACCAGAACGAATGTTCTTCTACAAGTTAAGTTTCGCTCTTTCCTCAAAGTTTTTGTTTTGCTTTGAGGAAAGAGCGATGCTCGTTAAATCAGTTCATAGATCGGGCGCCGCTTTCCGCGCTGGGACTGATTGAGGGAAACCATATCCCCATCCACAAAAATGAGGTGGTCCACCAGCTCCAGCCCCACGTTGAACAGGGCGTTGCGAACCGTATCCGTAGCCTGCCAGTCGGCGCTGGAGGGAAAGGCCAGATTGCTGATATGATTATGGGCTAAATAGAGCTTGGCCGCCCGCAGCCCCAGCGCCTCCTCGGCGATGCGGCGGATGTTGATATCCGCGGCATAGATGCTTCCCTCCGCCACCTTGCGGACCCCCAGCAGCTTGCATTTTCCGTCCATACAGAGGATGTAGGACATCTCGTTCCGGGCCGCATAAAAATACGGGGCCAGGACGGTGCCAGCCTCCTCCGGGCCGCGGATAATGCGCTCCATACTGCTGCGCTGGGCCATATAGCGCCCGCCCACGGCGGGAAACAGTTTCAGAAGGCCGATGGTGTGCTCCCCCACGCCCTTCACCTTGCGCAGCTCGTCCGGCGAGGCATCCAGCACGCCCGCCAAATTCCCGAACCGTTCGATGAGCGCGTGGGCCAATTCGTTCACGTCTCCCTGCGGGATGGCGTAGAACAAAATCAGCTCCAGCACCCGGTGCTCCGGCCAGCCCTCCAGACCTGCGGCTGCAAATTCAGCTTTGACACGCTGACGGTGTCCGGTATGTCCAGCCACGGTCCTCACCTCTTTTCCAGGTAGCCGGTTTACTGCTTGGCGCCGTACTGGGCCAGGTAAGCCTCCATCTTGGCCTTCATGGCATCGTCAATGTAGACCTTGCCATCCACAGGGTTGTTGTGCAAAAAGTCGATGACCTCACGGACGGTCACAATGGGGAACACCTGGATTCCGTAGTCCTGACGCAGCTCGTCCAGCGTGGAGCAGTCGCGGGTGCCTCGCTCCATGCGGTCCACGGAGACGAAGAGGGCCTTCATGTTTACGTCGGCCACGTGCTTGAAAAGCTCGATGGACTCACGCACGGCGGTACCGGCGGTAACCACGTCCTCGATGATGGCCACGTTGTCGCCGTCCTGGGGCTTGTAGCCCACCATGGAGCCGCCCTCACCGTGGTCCTTGGCCTCCTTGCGGTTGAAGCAGTAGGGCAGGTCCCGGTCGTAGTTGCGGTACAGGGAGGCGGCGGCGGACACAGCCAGCGGGATTCCCTTGTAGGCGGGCCCAAACAGGCAGGTGATCCCCTCGGGCAGGTTCTCCTGAATACAGGCGGCGTAGTAATCGCCCAGCTTGGCAGCCTGGGCGCCGGTCTTGTAGTTTCCGGTGTTTACGAAGTAGGGGGTCTTACGGCCGCTCTTGGTCGTAAAGTCGCCGAAGGTCAGCACGCCGGAGCGCACCATAAAGGTGATAAATTCCTCTTTGTAAGTCATGGTCACGACCTCATTTCTCTTTTTTATCGGCCCATGCCGAAAAAACATTCGTAATATTATATCATTTTTCCCTCTGCCACACAATAAAATGCCGCTGTTTTTTCGCCGAATTTCCCTTCCCTCCTCACAGCGGTCCACATTACTCTGCACAGTTATCTCCGTCTGGTCAAAA
>JAHHSC010000018.1 GCA_020025455.1 Lawsonibacter sp.
CTCTTCTTTGGTGCGAAGCCGGGTTTCTTGATAGAATGAGGACCGCGTTTCAAACGCGGTCCTCTCACTTCACACGGATATTCTGTTTCTGTTATGGTATTCGGTTCAGCAGCAGCCGCAGCCGTTGCCACAACCATTGCCGCAGCCGCAGCCACCGCAGCCACAGCCACCACCGCAGCCACCCCAGTTGCCGTTGCCGCAGCCGCAGCAGCAGAACAGGATGATGATCAGAATGATGATCCACAGGCAGCCTCCGCCGCCCCAACCGTTATTGCAGCACCCCATATGAGTACCTCCTGTTAGAAAGTTTTAAGAGGGCTCTTCTGCCGCTCTCAAACACATCTTATGGAAGAGGCTTGGACGTGGTGCACGTCTTTATGGGATCTTATTTGTGTAGGTCATCAACATTGCCGCCGCAACAGCTCGATTTGCAACCCCCTTGGGCGAGAGCACCATTCGATTCTCCTCGATACTGCCCATAATCCCGTTGGAAACGGCCCAGGACACGGCGGTTCCGGCCCAGTCGCTAACGGTACCAGCATCGATGAAGGCGCTCAAATCACCGCTCTGGTTTTGCAGGTCCTTCCCTGCGTATTCCTTGGTGAAGTTATAGAGCAGCTGCACAAACTGCTCCCGGTCGACCGTTACTCCAGGTCCAAAGTTTCCATCCCCGATGCCGCGAGTCACATTTTGAGCGGCCGCCCACTTCACATAGGGAGTGTACCAGGCGTCCTCCGGTACATCCGCGAAGTGGACATCGGCAGCGGCGGCCAGTTCCTTCTCCGGGTTGCCGGCCAGCTTATAGAACACGGTCATGATCTGAGCCCGGTCCATCGCAACGGATGGTTCGAAGGTATTGGGGCCGGTTCCGGAAAAGAGCCCCTTCTCATAGGCAAATCTTACCGCCTCGTAGTACCAGTCAAGGCGAGACACGTCGTAGAACGGCATTGGGGTTCCCTTAGCCGGCGTATAGCGGTAGGTGCCCTGCACGCCCATTGTGGCTGCACCGGACATAATTTCCACCATGCCCTGTGTCCCCTCTCCGACCAGATAGCGGTGCTGCTTCTGAAGGCGGGTCCCGCTGGGGATCTCCTTTCCTGCCGTAGCGTCGATGACTGCGCCGTCGTGGGAAACCACAGCGGTTCCCTCCCCCATCAGAAAACCAGATCCGATGGACAGCTCCACCAAGTCCCCGTCGTTCCAGTTTGTTGGGGCCAGGCTCTCACTGGCCTTAACGTCGTCCGTTCCGTCGCTGGAACCGGAACCCCCCAGCACCTCACGCTGAACGGCATCTAGGTTTTTCTTGCCGTCGTCGTAGCTCTTTTGCAGCTTGCTGTTTCCTGCCTCCTCTCCCTTTTTCTGGGCCAGAGGCAGAAACGTTTCTGTCAAGTAGGACAGAGACACAAGGCTGTCCGCAGGCGCCATGCCATATCCGACACCGGCAAGCAGGCATACCGTCAGCGCACTTGCCGCTAAAATCTTCGTCGATTTTTTCACGGTTCTTTCTCCTCTTTCTGATTCTGTGTCTCCTGATCCATGGGCTCGCGCTGGGAAATCAGATAGCTCAGGGTGAGCAGACTGTCCGAAAAGTGGACCGACTCCACCACGACTTCATCCTTTGGAAAAGAGATCTCATAATTGGTGAAATTCCAGATGCCCTTCACGCCGGCCGCCACCAGTCTGTCTCCCATCTCCTGGGCAGCAGCAATGGGAACCGTCAGCATCCCTACGCTCGCCGGCTTTTCCCTTAGAAAATCCTCCAGGCTGTCCGCATGGTAGACAGGCACCCCGGCAATCTCAGTTCCCACAACAGCGGGGTCCACATCGAACGCGGCCAGCATCCGAAACCCATTGCTGGAAAATTTAAAGTTTTCAATGATGGCGCGCCCCAGGTTGCCGGTACCCAGCACGATGATGGTGTGTCCCCGGCTGATGCCAAGGATCTCTCCAATTTCCTCTTTTAAGCTGTCTACCTTATAGCCATAGCCCTGCTGTCCAAATTCGCCAAAACAGAACAGGTCCTGTCTGATTTGGGAGGCTGTGAGGCCCATGGACTTTCCCAAGGCGCTGGAGGAGATGCGGACGGTTCCAGACTCCTGCAGCTCGGACAACTGGCGGTAGTACCGGGGTAGACGGCGGATAACCGCCGTAGATACGTGAACATTTCGTTTCATGCTGATGCGCTCCATTCTGTGGATCGACCATAAAATGCGGTCCGCTTTCAGTTTACCCTATCCCGCTTTTTATGTCAAACACTTTTCCCCTGCTACATCATCCGCACAATCTCCTTTTTCAGCCGCGCAATGATCCGTTTTTCCAGCCGTGAAATATAGGACTGAGAGATCCCCAGGTGGTCGGCCACCTCCTTTTGTGTGCACTCCCGCCTCCCGTCCAGGCCAAAGCGCAGGGTAATTATTTTCCTCTCCCTTGGCTCCAACCGATCCATGGCCTGCCGCAGCAGCTGGCGGTCCACATCCGCTTCGATGGGCTGGGCCACAATGTCCCCCTCCGTACCCAGAACGTCGGACAGCAGCAGCTCGTTTCCGTCCCAGTCCGTGTTCAACGGCTCATCAAAAGACAGCTCATTCTTCTGGTTTGCCGTTTTCCGCAGGTACATCAAGATCTCGTTTTCAATGCAGCGGCTGGCGTAGGTGGCCAATTTGATGTTTTTAGCGGGCTGATAAGTCCCAACTGCTTTGATCAAACCGATGGTACCAATGGAAATCAGGTCCTCAATGTTGATTCCGGTATTGTCGAAACGGCGTGCAATGTAGGCCACCAGGCGCAGGTTGTGCTCAATGAGCTTTCCTCTGGCTTCCTGGTCCCCCTGTGTCATTTGCTCGATCAGCTCGGCCTCCTCCTGCTTATCAAGCGGCTGGGGCAGCGTGTCGCTGCCGCCAATGTACATCACTTTTCCAGGCTGGCACAATCCCAATTCTGCCAGCCACTTCATCAACCGTTCTTTAAAGCTCATATACCGCATCTTCATGTCCTCGTTCCTTTCCACTCGTATCGCTTTCATGCTCGCTCGCCCACCAGGGCCCGGTAGCTGCCACCATCCGACACCGGTGTCGGGGATAAGGCCACCAGTCGCCCGGAAATTTTACGTTTCCCCAGCCAAATTCCATCCACACGAACCGCCAACAGCAACCCACGATCGACCCCTACGGTTCGGTATGGAAGCAATTGGAACCGCGGTTTTTCGGGTAGATCGCTCAGTCGCCCAAGCGCCGCCACCGGGTCCGCCAGTTCCTGGAGCGTTGGACGGCAGCTGGGCGGAAACAGATTCAGCAGATTCTGCCCCTCCGCCACCACCACAGGGCAGCCTGTCATCGGATCGGTCAGCGTATTGCCCGTATCCACCAGGGCTGTCAACTCCGTCTTACGCTCCCCAAGGCAGATTCGCAGTGGGACCAATTCGCTGGCTGTTCCCGTGTGTCGTCCGATTTTTCCCATTGTCATCGTCAAGACCGCATAGCATACCGCCCCGGACAGCATTACCATTTTCAGGTCCAATGGCGAGTAATAGACTCCCCTGCCCAAGCTCAGACCGCTGCCCCCCAGCAGGCCAATTGCAAAGATGCCGCCGCCAAAGGCCAGGGTCAGGGCCAGAAATATGATCCCCTGCCGCAGCAATCGCCTGCTTCCGCCATAGGCGATCAAAAGCATAAGTACCCCGAAGGCCATCCGGCACAGAGGTTGATTCAGAAACTCCAAGCCAGGCAGGAAAATAGCCACAGCATACAGTCCGCCCAGTGCGGCTCCCGCCGCAAAGCGGAGCCGCAGCAGCGGCTCCCCCGCCAATCTGGCCGCTGCCAGCAGCAGCAAATAGTCTATGACGGCATTTAAGAGAAAAAGCGTGTCCACATAGATGACAGTCAAACCGTTCCCTCCCCCGCTGACAGTGTTCTTATTATATCGTTTTCATCGGGGGAAAGCGGTCACATTCCGCAGGCATAAAAAAGCCGGCCCGCGTATTGACACGGACCGGCACGGATTTATTTGATTGTGTTGTATCTTACATCAGGCCTTGGGCTCGTCGCTATGCTTGATGGCAAAGCCGATCAGGGCAAAGACCACAGCGGGAATTACCCAGCCAAAGCCCAGAGCGGACATGGGCAGGTAAGACAGGGTCGCGCTGAGGAAGTCCACCTGTGCATAGGTTGCCACCGCACCCAAAGTACTCACGATCAGAGCGGCCACCGTGGCAAAGCGGATGGACAGCTTGGAGATACCGGGGATAAAGGACATAGCCACCAGCACCAGAGTGGGAGGATAGACAACATCCAGCACCGGGGCAGCGATACCGATCAGCTGGTCCAGGCCAACATTGGACACCACAGCACTGAACACGCAGATTGCAGTGACCAGCCCAACGTAGGACAGACGCCCATTAGACAGGTTGGAGAAGTACTCAGCACAGGCGCTGACCAGACCTACAGCGGTAGTGAGACAGGCCAGAGCGACCACGATGGCGAAGATGATCGTACCAGCACGGCCAAGCAGTCCCTCCACCAGAGCCAGGACCAGAGACGTGCGGCCCATGGACATATTGTAGGTGGAGGACACGGTGGCGCCCAAATAAGTCAGGCCGCCATAGACCACCAGCAGGATAGCACCGGCCACCAGGCTGGCGTTGATTGCAATGCTCCGCTTCTCGGCATGCTCGGTATAGCCCTTGGACTCGGCACTTTTCAGAATAATGACACCGAACAGCATCGTAGCCAGAACATCCATGGTCTGGTAACCTGCCTTGATGCCCTCAGCGGCAACGCTTTCAATCTGGGGGGCAGTGTCGGTGGCACCAAGCGGGTCCAAAACACCCTTGACAATGAGGATCAGCAGGCCGATGAGCAGCATGGGAGTCAAAAGCTTACCCACAATGTCCACCACGGAGTTCTCGCGGACGGCACAAACAAAAACAATGGCAAAGAACACAGCCGCAAATACCCAGCTGTTGGTGCTGCCAAGCAGAGGAGTAACCGACATCTCTAACGTGGTGGCGGCGGTGCGCGGAATGGCGAGCATAGGGCCGATGCACAGCACGATGGCGCACATCAGCAGGGTAGCAGGAACACGCCCCACAGGCTCCATAATTTTCTCGGCGCTGCCGCGGTGGAAGATGGAGAACAGTGCCACCAGAGCCAGGCCAATATCAGCAAGGTAGTAACAAGCAAAGCCGAGTCCCCACTGCGAGCCGGAACCGGTTCCCAGGAAAGGTGGGAAAATAACATTGCCCGCGCCAAAGAACATAGAGAACAGCGCGAACCCGATTACAAACATATCGAACCTTGAGTGACGATTTTTCATGCGGGTTTCTCCTTTTTCTTATCTTATTTCCGTACGGTTGTTTTGTTGATTATATAACTTTTGCTGGCTAAAGTCAATGATTTTTTCATTCAATTTCCCCGCATATATGTAGGCACAAGCAGCATTTTAGCCAATTTTACTTCAAAAGGGCACTCTGGCTTTGGCCGTCGTATGATTTTTCTTCTCTATTTTTACAGTTCAGCGGCCTCTCTCAGTATGGCGCGCGCCTCACTTGCGCTGTAGCAGCCATTCAAAACGGCCAGCAGGGCATTTGTGCTCATGCGTTCTGGCAGGGACAGCCCTTTCAGCAGAGCCAGACGCCGGGCCGCACTATCCGGTCTGCCGGTAAGTCCCGCGCTGAACAAGTCCGCTTTGGTGATGGGTGCCTCTCGATTCTCCCCCGGTTTCTCCGCATCCAGAAAGGTAGCTCCGGCGCGGCGAAGAACCTGTTCCAGAATACGGGGGGGCATACCCTCTACGCCCAGTTTTCCCTCTTTTCCGGCGGTCTTTTTCCGCTTTTCTTTTCCATAGATGTCCGGGATATACGCGTGCTTGAGAAAGCTCTGAGGAATAGACCCCTTGATGCGGTTTCGGATCACGAAACCGGCTCCGTCCGAGTCCGTCAGCACGATGAGACCGCGCTTCTCGGCTGCCTTTCGCAGCAGAGCCATTTGGTCCGGATTTTTGAAGATCCCGAAGCCGCCTGTCTCCAAAATTAAGGTATCAACGACCTGAGATAAGGTATTTTTATCGTAACGGCCCTCTACCACGATGGCCTCTTGTATGCGAAACATAGCTGTTTCCTCCATTCTGCACGAAACCAGTCATCTCCGCTGCCGGGCTGAGGATGCAGCCAGCTCCAGCAACAGGTTCGTCAGCAACTCTTTGCCGTCCTGTCCGGTAGACTTCATGGCCAAGTCCACCTGTCCGCAGCGGATCACCGCCTGTCGGCACCACGCGGTCGATACCCGTCTGGCGCTGGTCATGACCTTCTCTGCCGCGTAGGAGGAGCGTATGGACCACTGGTCCATCAAATAACGTGTTCCCTTTCCCTGCTCCATGGCCAGCCGCGCAGAGTAGAGCTGCCGCATCTGGCGGCCCAGGGACCACATGATCTTGATGGGAGGCTCCTGCATCTGATAGAGCTCCCCCAAAACCGATGCCGCCCGGTCGTAATTTCCCTCCCCGATGGCGTCGGTCATGCGGTATACCACCGTGCTGAGCTGCGGGGTGGCCACCGCCTCGATATCCTCCTGGGTGATGCGTTTCTGTCTGGCATAGGCACTGATCTTTTCGATCTCACTCAGCAGGTTATTCATCAGGTCCCCGCACAAAAAGATCAGGTCCTCGGCCAGCCGCCGGTCGATTTCCTTCCCCAGAGCGCCAAAGTGCCGAATCACCCACCTGACCAGATCACCCTGATCCTGGCGGGCAAAATTGACCACAGCACCGTACTTTTTCAGTGCACCGGCCATTTTGGTTCTGGCGTCCCCCTTATACTCGATCAAGTCATAAATGAACACCAGGCAGCAGTAATCAGGCAGCTGGGACAGAATCTGGATATAGGCCTCCCGGTCCTTCTCCCCCGCCTTGTAGAGGTCAAAGTCCACGACTGTCACCAGGGTGCGGTCGGCCATCATGGGCAGGCAGTCTACCGCATCCATCAGCTTCTGTGGAGACATATCCTTTGCGGAGAGCTCGTGGAGATTAAACTCCCCCATACCGCCGCTGAGAATCTGCTTGCGCAGCCGATCCATGTAGTAATCCCGCAGGTAGGTCTCCTCGCCATGGAATACATAGAGTTTCCCCGGCTGTCCTGCCGCAAGGGCCTTCTTTAATTCCTGAAGTCCAGCGGTGTCCGGTTTTGCTTTCTGAGCCATTGTGGTTCCTCCTTGCGGTCCTATCTGTTTTCTATCTATTTTCGAGTCAGTCAATCGAATCAAAGCACACGGTCACAGTCCCATCCCAGTCCGTACAGTAGACCTCCGCACCGATTTCGGCAAAACGCTCCAGCGCCTCACGGCCAGGGTGTCCATAGCGGTTGTGTTTTCCGGCTGAAATTACGACCCGTTCAGGCCGCACCCGGTTCAGCAGCCGCGCGCCGTTGGCGTCGTCGGAGCCATGGTGACCCGCCACCATCAATTCCACATCGGGCAGCTTTCTTCGTGCCAGCAGGCGTTCTTCTACTGTCTGGTTCATATCACCCGTAATAAGCACTTCCGTCTCGCCCGCTGCAGCCAGCACGGTGAGACTGCGCAGGTTTCCCTCCTGCCGCCCCACCATGGGCGGATATACTGTAATGGTTTTATCCTTGCCATCACTTACCACTACATCATCCTTCTTTATTTGCTGCACCTTGGCCCCCACCGCCTGCAGCATGGACATCGTCTCGTCATAGATCGGGTCATCCTGCGCGATAGGCGGCAGGACAACCGTGTCCACCTTCACACGGCGTAGAAGCTGCGGCACTCCGTTGGCGTGGTCTGCATCGTAGTGGGAAAGCACCAGCAGATCGATGCTCTTTACCCCCCTGGATAGCAGGTAGTCTGCCGCCACATCGCCCGCGTTCGCGCGGCCGAAGCCGCCGCAGTCTACTAGGGCCACGTTCTCCCCCGCGCGCAAAACCACACTCTGTCCCTGCCCTACATCCAGCACAGTCACCAGCAGCTCACCGCGGCGAAAGTCCTGAACTGTGAGCGTAACCGCCACTGCCAACAGTACGGCTGCGGTACATGCCGGATAGCGAACCTGCTTTCTGCCCGGTAGAAGGATGTTTACCACCAGGAGAATACAGACAAACAGCAACCATATCTGATAATATACCACATCTAAGGGGATCGATGCCAGAGCAGGTTTTGCAAACCACTCCGTTCCCGCCAGGAAAATACGGGCCAGCAGCACAAACGGAGCCGCGACGACCGTGCCAGCCGCAGGACTGAATATCCCAGCCAGGCCTGCCAAAAAGGACCCCGGAAGGATCAGCGATACCATCCATACCAACGTCAGGTTGGAAATAGGAGAAATCAAGGAAATCGTATTGAAATGGATCGTGGACAGCAGCAGCGTAAAAAGAGAAGCTCCCAACGTGGTTGCCAGTACCTCAGCGGCATGGTACAGACATGTTTGTACCGGACGCAAACGCCTATATTTTTTCAGCTTGTCCAGCCTCATTCCCGCACATAGCCACGTCTGAATCGGTCTGGACGTCAACAAAATCCCGGCCACAGCGGCAAACGAAAGCTGCAACCCAACATGGGCCGCCGACATGGGGTTCCAAATCAGGAGCAGCATCAGCGCAAACAACAGTGCCGTGACATCGTCCCGCTCCCGATTAAGTAGCGGGGCCAGTTGGAGCATTGTGATCATAATTGCCGCCCGTACCACCGATGGCGTATTGCCCGCCACCCCGCAGAATACAGCAGAGAACCCAATCACGGCCAGAGCCGTACTCCTCTTTCCCCTGCCCAATAGAAGGGCAAGCAGATCTGCCAGCACTGCCAAGTGCATGCCGGATACCGCCACAACGTGGGAAAGCCCGGCCCGCCGCAGACAACCTGTCATCTCCGTCCCCATGTCCTGTCGGTCACCGGTGACCAACGCCTTCATCAATGGAGAAACATCTTCCGGAACACTCTGGTCAATGCTGGTGTTCAGCGCTTTTGAAATGACCACGGGCCAGTACCGCAGCGGGGTCCAATTTGGTCTTGTGATTTCCAAGCGGCCATATGCCTGGGCGCGCAGGAAAATGCCTTTGGCCGTATCATAAAAGATCGGTTCTCCGCCCCGGTTACGGGTCGCAAGCTCGCAGAAGGCTACCGTTTCAATGTGGTCCCCCGGCCTTATGGTTTCGGCCTGCTCATCCAAACGGACCTCTGCGGTGACCGTTGCTCCCTGCTCCATCTCTACCCGTACCAGCACGGAAACGCCGCTGGTTTCCTGGCGTGGGTATTCAGCCGCCACTCCGGATAGACGAACGGTTCGGCCGTCCAGGGCTCGGGCCGGGGCAAGGAAAATCATGCGGTACACCGCAGACCACAGGAACCCCGCTGCTAAACCGGCGCATATCAACATGACAATCAGACCGGGATCGTTCTGGCGGCTGCGCACCTTTTTTCCAAAGGCCGCCAGCAACAGCGAGAGGACCACCATAGGAAGAAGGAACCACTCCGGAACCAGGTAGCAGGAAAGAAAGGCAGCGGCAGAAAACCCACCTGCAAACATTGCCAGGATTCGCACATTCTCTCCCCCTACCTTCCAGCAGAAAGACACACCCGCTGTATCGTCCGTTGGTGTCAAGCGAGGGTCTGCTTCTGCTTCGTTTCTGTTTCGCACAACAAGCGTACTGTCTGGTAGTGTAGCGCTGAATACGCAAAAAAGCAAGTATCCCGGCCGCCATAAATTTTCAAGCTTGCGCCTTTTCCGGATGCATATTATAATAAGTTGGACTATATTTTGATGATTTATGGAGGGAGTCATTCCCATGACAGATTATTTTAAGCTCGATATGCCGAAAGACCAACTGCTGGCGATCAGCAGTTTAGGTCTCGCTCACCTGGGTGACAGCGTTTACGAGGTGATGGTGCGATCTTGGCTGTGTCTCAACGGGAAAGCCAAAGCGAAGGACCTGCACCGCGCCACGGTCCAGTACGTGGCCGCCCCCGCCCAGGCCGCCCGCATGGAACGCATCGCACCCCACCTGACGGAGGAAGAGGCCGATGTCTTTCGCCGTGGCCGCAACACTGCCCCCCACTCGGTTCCAAAGGCCGCCAGCCGCGCCCAGTACCAAACCGCGACTGGTTTTGAGGCCCTGTTCGGCTGGCTTTTTCTGCAGGGCCGCACCGAGCGGCTCAATGAGTTGTTTGCTATGATGATGGAGGAGGATTGACCCTCCTCTCCATTCCGTTACGAAGAGGTGATTTCTGTGCCACTTGACGCACTTTGTTTGTCCGGCCTGGTCCATGAACTGAGCACCAGCATCACCGGTTCCAAAATCGACAAGATCTATCAGCCCGCACGGGAGGAGATCATTCTGGGTCTGCGCGCCCCCATCGGCAATGTAAAGCTGCTGCTGTCTGCCAGCCCGAACCATCCCCGTCCCCAGTTGACCAAGCTTCCCCGTGAAAACCCCGACAAGCCCCCCATGTTTTGTATGCTGCTGCGTAAGTACCTGCTGGGCGGGCGCATCACATCCATCACGCAGCCCCATCTGGAGCGCATCGTGGAATTTCAACTGGACACGCTTGATGAGTTGGGCGACCGTGTGGAGCGCCGCCTCATTTTAGAGGCAATGGGCCGCCACGCCAATCTGATCCTGGTGGACCAGGAAGGCCGAATTATGGACTGTCTCCGTCATGTAGACAGTGACCTGTCCTCACAGCGGCAGGTCATGCCCGGTATGTTCTACCGTCCCCCTGCCCAGCAGCCAAAGAAAGACCCCACCGTTTTGGATCGGGAGGCTCTGGAACATCTGTTATCTCTGGCCCCCGAGGAGTGCCAGGCCGACCGCTGGCTGTTGGATACCTTCAATGGCCTCTCCCCCCTGATCTGCCGGGAAATTGCTCAGCGGGCAGGTGGCGCCACGGATGTACGGCTCCACGTTCTGGGCGAAGAGGGCCGAAAGGCGCTTCTTGACCAGCTGGAATCCGTTCTCGCATCTGTACGGGATAATTCCTTTACACCGACTGTACTCACATTTGATGGAAAGCCAAAAGACTTTTCGTTTCTCCCGATCACGCAGTATGGCAGCGCGGCGGTGCTCACTGAGTATTCCTCCTTTTCCCAACTGCTGGATGACTTCTATGAACAGCGGGAACAGCTGGAGCGAGTCAAGCAGAAGGGCCAGGATCTGATCCGTTCTGTCACCAACGCGCGGGACCGTGCCGCCCGCAAAATCGCCAACCAGGAGAAAGAGCTGGAGGCCACCTACGGCCGCGAGCGGCTGCGGGAGCTAGGCGACATCATCACCAGCAATCTCCACTGCATGGAGCGCGGCATGAGCTGTCTTTGTGCGGTAGACTTTTACGACCCGGAGGCCAAAGAGATCAAGATCAAGCTGGACCCCCTACTCACCCCTCAGCAGAATGCCGCCAAGTACTACAAGGAGTACAACAAGGCCAAAACCGCTGAGGAGATGCTCACCATTCAGTTAGAGAAGGGCCGGCAGGCACTGGACTATCTGAATAGTGTATTGGAAAACATCAGCCTGGCGGAGGGTGAGCGCGACCTGGGTGAGATTCGTCAGGAACTCACCGATACCGGCTATCTTCGCCGTCAGAACAAGGGCGGGAAGAACCCCAATAAGCGCTTGTCCTCTAAGCCCATGGAGTTTCGTTCCTCCACCGGTATGCGGATCAGCGTTGGGAAAAACAATCTGCAAAATGACCGCTTGACCTGCAAACAGGCGTTTAAGACCGACATCTGGTTCCACACCCAGAAGATTCATGGCTCCCACGTCATCCTCTGGACCGAGGGAAAGGAGCCCGATCTCACAAGTTTGAACGAGGCCGCCTGCCTGGCCGCCTGGTTTTCCCAGGGCCGGGATGGCGTCAAGGTCCCTGTGGATTATGCCCCTGTCCGCTATGTAAAGAAGCTGGCGGGTGCCAATCCCGGCATGGTCACTTACACCAACTATGAAACTGCCTGGGTCACTCCAGACGGAGAGCTGGCTAAGAAGCTGCGCATGAAATAAATCAAACTTGCTAGCAAACGCCTCGCTCGGCCGCTGCGAAGCGTTCCCATCGGCAAGCCAAAATCAGAAGTGGGTCACAAATGTGACCCACTTCTGTCTGTTGATGCTGGTTGGGAATGGCGATGGCAGTCATATCCGCCCAAGCATTCCATGCCCCTGCCGTCACGCCAAGCTGCCAGGACCAGATTCCCCTGGTCATCATGCTCAACCAGTTTTTTGATTTTCTTTGAATCGAGTCCTTCCGCTCCCAAGCTGTAGCGTCTCAATAAGAGAGTGTGCTGCCGCCAATAAACTCCCGGATCAGAGAGTTGTCCGCCACGTTATCGGCACTCATGGCCTCGATTTGCTCATACCCATTCAGAATATCGGCCACCACAGGAAATTCCTTCTGCGAAACCTCTTTCAGCAGCGGCACCACAAAGGGCTTCAGCACAGAGCACTCACAGGCCAGAGAGCTATCGAACAGCAGATCGGCGTTCTCTTTATAGGGTGTAATATACAGCCGCTCTCCCCTGCTCACATTAGCCCACATCCGAAGGGTACGCTCGGCAGGGTTTCCGCGGAAATTGTAGTCGCGTACAATGCGTCGGCACAGCCGCATCCAGCCGTGACGGAACACCACCGTGTCGTTGTCATCCACGATATTGGAGCGGGCAGCAATATAGAGCTTGAACGCATGGGGGTTCTTGCCCACAATTACATCGTTCAGCGCGTGGATTCCCTCAAAAATAGCCATTTCATCCTGACCGAGCTTCAAGTGCTGGGACACCACGCCCTCCAGTCGGCTGTGGGTGGGAAAATCATATTTTGGAATATCAATCCCCTCGTCCCGGTCCAGCATACTGAAGTGATGGTTCAGAAGATCGATGTCCAGACAGAAGGGGGATTCAAAATCGTAATCGCCCTCCCGCGTGCGAGGAGCCGTATCCGGGTCCACTGTGTTGAAGTAGTTATCCATCGAAATGGTGTAGGTCTCCACACCGCTGTGATCCAGCACATCCTCGATCCGCATGGCCGTGGTGGTTTTGCCAGAACCGGAAGGGCCGGCCAGCAGAATCACACGGGAGCGACTGCGGCGGGCGGCAATGCCTCGTGCAGCTGCGGCAATCTCCGCACTGTAATCGGCATCGCACTTCTTGGCAAAGGCGGCGGGATCTGTGCGGACTGCCTGGTTAATTTCAGATAGACGATATGACATAGTTCGATGCCTCCTATTTTGTAGCATATTACCATCATAGCGGAAAAGGATTCCAAGTGCAAGAGGCAAAACCAGGGCCACTGTCTGGTTTCAGACGCAAAGAGCCCCTTTGTTCCTATCCAAGCGGAACCGATGGGTCTATGCTGAACATGGATTCATCTTTTTTATCGTCTCTCAAAAGAGGAAGCGTCTGCCAAGGCAGACGCTTCCTCTTTTTCATTCAATGGATGCTTGGAATCAGCAGCATGGTTCCTTCCGGGAGTACATCACCCTCCAATTCGTTTGCCTGGGCGATCTCTTCTGTGGTGGTCCCATAGGCTTTGGCAATGTCCCACAGCTCCTCCCCAGGCGCGGCCAGGCGCAGCACCACAGAAGGTCCGCCCTCACTTCCCCGCTCCCTGGGCGCTCCCATATCCACAGCGCATACAGCAGGAACACGGCATCGTTTCCAGGTCACGCAGCGAAACTCCAGGTTGAACCGAACCTCCACACCACCGGCGGCAGGTGCGGCATATACCTCACTGGGACAGACGCAGCGGCAGCGGCAGCCCACGTCCTCTCCGCACTCCATGCGACAGGAAATAGGCAGAGACCTGCGGACACACTGGATGGACTGATCCTCGCTTTCATAGAGGATTGCAAGCTTGGCATCCACTGACAACACCAAATCCTGTCCCTCTCGGCTCTGACGCACATTGCTGAGGCAAAGCCGGCTGTCCACCACACTCCGGACTCCATTGGGCGTCTCAATCAGTTCCCGGACCGACTGTGGAATATTGGTTCGCTCACCGGCTCGGCAGAGGTCACGTACCTCCATTTTACACTCGGTCTGGCAAGCCGTGCTGTACAGGTCCTGCAGCAGGACCACGGTTCTCCTGCATCGGACCTGTGCCTGCGCCAGCATCTCTAAGCTCAGCTCCAGCTCCTCCCCGATTTCCTCATAGGTAAGCTGGGTTACCTCCACGGTCACGTCACAGTCGTTGTCCTCCCCGCTGCCTGCCACCTCCATAATCTGTGAGAACGGCAGGGACTCCCGTTCCGAAATCAAGGCACCGCCCGACTCCTGGAGCAGCAGCGCCACCTCTGCCGACCCCTTGAAGATAAGCTTGTTCCCGATGATCTTACTCTCCGTACAGAGGGGCTTTACCTGGCAGGCCATCAATTTCGCTCCGCCGTTCTGATTCTGCTTCAACCGGATTTGCTCATCAAGTGTAAATGGTTTTTCCTGTACATCAGATATATAGTAATGCTCTCCGCGGTATTGACGCTGACAAATTCCTTCGTTTTGTCCCTCTGTCACGCAGGAGCACAAAGAAAGTTCCTTCGGCTGGCAGGCGGTGATTTCTACCGCCACATCGGCCCGAAGCAGGACCTTTCTCGGGTTCAGGGCACGGGCCTCTGCGCTGCGCAGCTGGACACAGGCCAGCACCTTCCCCTCTGCGGTCAAGCCGGGCGTCTCCGCGCGGCAGGTGAAGGGCAGGCTGATCTCCATGCGCCGCAGTCCACCCCCCTCCTCCGGCTGATACAGAATTGAGGCTGTCACCGTGCCGTTCACCTGCGCAGCACCCTCTTGAGCCTGCTTTCCGGTGAGGTTGGCCTGGCCGCACACGTCTATAATTCGAAGGATATCCGGGCAAGCATCCGGTACAATGCTCTCCCTCGTCTCCTCCTGACACAGGGTGACCTCCGCCACCGTGTCATAGCCCACTATGTTCTCACGTTCAAATTCCAGTTCCATTTTTCTCGCCCTTTCCATACAGTGTGCAGGCCAACCGCTGCGGCCCGGTCTTTGTGACACTATATGTGCAGGACGGGCCTATTATTACCGCAGACCAAACAGTTTCCGCAGCAGGCCCCGCAGACATCTGGGGGAACGTACCACCACGATACCCATATAAAGATTCCTCCCCTCTCATTGATACCACAGTCTATGTGCCAGAGCCTCGTTTTGTCACAAAAAAGCCGCCCTGATGCGGCTTTTCTGCTCCACGAAAAAAATCGGTGCTGAACAAGGTTCAGCACCGATTTGAAAACGACAGACGGAGCAAATCAGCCCAGCTTCTCAAGGCCCAGCTTCAGGCGGCGGATGGTCTCCTTATGACCCAGGATACAGGCGATCTCCACAGCACCGCCTGGGGTGACGGTCTTGCCGGCCATGGCGATGCGGATCGGCCACATGAGTGTGGCGTTCTTCACGCCATATCCCTCAGCCAGACCTACCAGGCTCTCGTGAATAAACTCCTGCGTCCATTGAGGCATGGCACTCAGCATGGGGATTGCTACCTGAAGCATCTCTTTCGCCACGTCGGGGTTACACTTGGACTTCTTGTTGGTGAACAGCTCCACACTGTAGTCGGGCAGCTCTTGGAAGAAGTCCACCTTCTCCGGAATGTCGGTCAGACGCTCGCAGCGCGCCTGCAGCAGGGCAGCAATAGCGGCGGCATCTATTTTTTCGTTGGTGACCACAGAGCGAATATAGGGCTCAGCCACCTGAGCGAACGCCTCAGGCGTCATGGCACGCAGGTACATGGCGTTAAAGTGGGTCAGCTTCTCAATGTCGAAAATGGCGGGAGACTTGGACATACCGCCCAGGTCGAAGGCCTTGGCCAGCTCAGGCAGGGAGAAAACCTCCTGCTCGGCCAACTCGCCTCTGGGGGACCAGCCCAGCAGGGCCACATAGTTCAGTATGGCCTCAGTCAGGAAGCCTTGGGCCTTCAGATCCTCGTAGGAGGGATCCCCGTGGCGCTTGGACATCTTGTTCTTAGCGTCACGCATAACGGGGGAGCAATGGACATAAGTGGGTACCGTCCAGCCGAACGCCTGATACAGCAGGTCATACTTGGGGGCAGAGGACAGGTACTCGCTGCCGCGGACCACATGTGTAATCCCCATCAAATGGTCATCAATGACATTGGCGAAGTTGTAGGTGGGCAGGCCGTCCCGTTTCAGCAGGACCTGGTCATCCAACGTCTCGTTCTCTACGGTAATGTCACCGAAAATAGCGTCGTGGAAGGTGGTCGTACCCTCTCTGGGGATGCGCTGACGGATGACATAGGGCTCACCGGCGGCCACACGGGCGCGGGCTTCCTCCAGACTTAAATCACGGCAGGGGTCCGCGGCGCGCTCGAAATTGCCGGAGTCCTCCTCGGATTCGGTCTTTTCACAGAAGCAGTAGTAGGCATGGCCCTTCTCTACCAGCAGCTCAGCATACTTGCCATAGGTATCACGGCGCTCGGACTGAATATAAGGAGCCACGGGGCCACCCACATCGGGACCCTCATCGTGGTCCAGGCCGCACTCGGCCAGGGTACGGTAGATGACGTCGGTGGCGCCCTCCACCAAACGGCCCTGGTCCGTATCCTCGATTCGGAGGATAAAGGTGCCGCCAGCATTGCGGGCGATCAGCCAGGTGTAGAGAGCGGTTCTCAGGTTACCAACGTGCATATAACCTGTGGGGGAAGGAGCGAAACGGGTGCGGACCTTACCCGTGGGGATTTTGGCCTCCATCTCCTCAAAATACTGCATGTCCAGTGCCATAGGAAAAAACCTCCATCAGCGGCCAAACGCCGCATTATTTATTTTGTTCATATGTTATTTCATTATAAGAAATATTTCCCCGTTTGACAAGGGTTATTTCTTCCGTGTCCTCGCTCCCGTTTGATACTTTTATTAAAATTTAATCTAATGGAATTGCTTTTTTATGAAAAAACGTCTATTCTATAAGCAGCGGATGTATTCTGTTCGGTGCTACCAGTGAGACAGAGCACCGTCGGTATGCTGACTCTCATTTTTCAAAAAAAGGAGAATTACTTTGAACAAGAAAAAATCCCGCTTCCATCTGCCCAAAAACCGCTTTGGGCGCACCCTGCTCGCTCTGGCTATCACCGCACTGGTGGGCTTTGTTTACTTCTATGTATCTCTGCCCGCACTCAATCCCCACTCCGGTGATTTCTATAGCTTCCTGGGTCTGCTGTGCGTCGTCTATCTGGTGTGTGTCTTTATTCTGTCCGGCGCCCCCCGCAACCGCAGCTTCACCACCAAGGACGGTGAGGAAGTGCACGTGGTACACACCCCAGGCGAACGGATCAAGGATTGGTTCCGGTTCGTTAAGTTGCATTGTATGTTCGTGGGCGGTCTCTTCGTGGCGATCCTGGTGATCGCCGGGATCGGACAGATCATCTCTCTGCCCATCTTCCGTGCCTCTGCCTATCGTGATCTGCTGACCGTCCAGACCGGCGACTTTTCCAGCGACGTGGCCCAGATCTCCTTCAGCGAGATCCCCACGCTGGACCGCCAGTCCGCCGAATATCTGGGTGACCGCCAGATGGGTACTCTGAGCGATATGGTCAGCCAGTTCGAGTACTCCAACGACTCCACCCAGATCAATTATCAGGGCCGCCCCGTCCGCGTGGCTCCCATCGACTACGCCGACCTTTTCAAGTGGTTTACCAACCGCGGCACCGGCCTGCCCGCCTATGTCATGGTGGACATGGTGACGCAGGAGGCCACGATCACCCGTCTCACCGAAGGGATGCACTACTCCTTCTCCGAACCCCTGAACCGAAATGTGATGCGCCACCTGCGCTTCCAGTTCCCCACTATGATGTTTGCCCAGCCCGAATTTGAGATCGACGAGGAAGGCCATCCCTTCTGGATTGCGCCCCGTGTCGTGAAAACCATCGGTCTGTTCGGCGGCATCGACATCCAGGGTGCCGTGCTGATGGATGCTGTCACCGGCGCGTGCACCTACTATGAGGAAGTCCCCAACTGGGTGGACAATGTCTATCATGCCAAGCTCATCATGCAGCAGTATGACTTCCATGGTATGCTGATCAACGGCTTTATCAACTCCGTGCTCGGTCAGCGGGAGGTGACCAAAACCACCCAGGGCTATAACTACATCGCTATGAACGACGATGTGTATACCTACACCGGTGTCACCTCCGCCAACGCCGACCAGTCGAACCTGGGCTTCCTGCTGTGCAACATGCGTACCAAGGAGACTCACTTCTACGCAGCTCCCGGTGCCACCGAGACCGCCGCTGCCCAGTCCGCTATGGGCGTCGTGCAGGACCTGGGTTATGTGGCCACCTTCCCCCTGCTGCTGAACATCGCAGGCGAGCCCACCTATTTCATCCCGCTGAAGGATAAGACTGAGCTGGTCAAGAGCTACGCCATGGTCAATGTGGCCCAGTACCAGATCGTCGTTACGGGCGACTCCGTCTCCTCCTGCGAGCAGAAGTATATCCAGAAGCTGGCTGAAAAGGGCATTACCACCAAGGAGGAACTGCCTCAGACAGAAGCGGCCGGAAAAGCAGCCGAGATCCGCACCGCTGTATTGGACGGGAACACCTACTACTTTATCCGCCTGGAGAATGAGGACATCTTCTACTCCGTCTCCGCCGTGGAACACCGCGAGGTGGTTACGCTGAATGTGGGCGATACTGTGTCCATCGAGCACGCCATCCCCG
>JAHHSC010000019.1 GCA_020025455.1 Lawsonibacter sp.
AATCATACTATACAATATAAAAGAAGGCAATTGAAAAAACAGGGAAAGATCTGTGGAATTCGTAATAAAATAAGGAAAAAGCTAAAAAAACGAAGCGGACCGCCTGAAAAGGATCGGATGGCAGAAAAACCGTGAATAGAAGGGGAGAAGCGTATACATATATAGATTATAGATTGTAAATGCAGCAACACCGCATGGAGGCGCGAGAATAAAGAAAGTCACAAAAGCAAAATGGTTCATGGAGGAGAAGCGGGAAGATACAGAACATTTTCTTTAAGCAAAAAAACCCATTCGCTTAAAGAAAAAAAGCGGAAAACATGAAAATGACCAAAAAAATTCTGTACGAAATAGAAAAAATGAGGTATAATAGGGCCATCGTATATAGAGGATTTTCCCATAATACTATATAAATTTTTAGGAGGCTGTCAACATGAGTAAGTCTGACATCGAGATCGCCCAGGAAGCCAAGATTCTTCCTATCGCTGAGATTGCCGCCAAGGTCGGCATTAGCGAAGATGCCCTGGAGCCCTATGGCCACTACAAGGCAAAGGTCGACATCCACGCCCTGAAGGACCTGCCCCGCAAGTCCAAGCTGGTTCTGGTGACCGCCATCAGCCCTACCCCCGCTGGCGAAGGCAAGACCACCACTTCCGTTGGTCTGGCCGACTCCCTGAACAAGCTGGGCAAGAAGACGATCGTCTGCCTGCGCGAGCCCTCCCTGGGTCCTGTGTTCGGTGTTAAGGGCGGTGCTGCTGGCGGCGGCTACGCTCAGGTCGTCCCCATGGAGGACATCAACCTGCACTTCACCGGTGACTTCCACGCCATCGGCGCTGCAAACAACCTGATGTCTGCTCTGATCGACAACCACATCCAGCAGGGCAACGCTCTGGACATTGATGTCCGCAACATCGTGTGGAAGCGCGTTGTTGATATGAACGATCGCCAGCTGCGTCACATTGTCTGCGGCCTGGGCGGCAAGGCTTCTGGTGTGCCCCGTGAGGACGGCTTTGATATCACCGTTGCCTCCGAGATCATGGCTGTTCTGTGCCTGTCCACCGATCTGGCCGACATGAAGGCCCGCCTGGCCAAGATGGTCGTTGCTTACAGCCGCTCCGGCGCTCCTGTTACCGCTCACGACCTGCACGCTGAGGGCGCTATGGCTGCTCTGCTGAAGGACGCCATCAAGCCCAACATGGTTCAGACTCTGGAAGGTACCCCCGCTTTCATCCACGGCGGTCCTTTCGCCAACATCGCTCACGGCTGTAACTCCATCCAGGCTACCGAGACCGCTATGAAGCTGGCCGACGTGACCGTTACCGAGGCTGGCTTTGCTGCCGACCTGGGCGCTGAGAAGTTCCTGGACATCAAGTGCCGCGCTGGCGGGTTCCACCCCGATGCAGTTGTCATCGTTGCCACTGTCCGCGCACTGAAGTATCACGGCGGCGTTGCCAAGGCTGACCTGAACAATGAGAACCTGGAGGCTCTGGAGAAGGGCATGCCCAACCTGCTGCAGCACGTTGACAACGTGAAGAACGTCTACGGTCTGCCCTGCGTGGTTGCCATCAATGCCTTCCCCACCGACACTCAGGCTGAGCTGGATCTGGTCGAGGCCAAGTGCAAGGAGCTGGGCGTCAATGTCCGTCTGTCCGAGGTTTGGGCCAAGGGCGGCGAGGGCGGCCTGGAGCTGGCCAAGGAGGTTCTGCACCTGTGCGACGAGCCCAACAACTTCAAGTTCGTCTATGATGTTGAGGATTCCATCCAGGACAAGCTGAACGCCATTGCCACCAAGGTTTACCGTGCTGACGGCGTGGTGCTGGATGCCAATGCCAAGAAGCAGATGAAGCAGCTGACCGAGCTGGGCTTTGATAAGATGCCCATCTGCATGGCCAAGACTCAGTTCTCCTTCTCCGACGATGCCAACATGCTGGGCGCTCCCCGCGGCTTCAAGATCACCGTTCGTGACCTGAAGGTCAACGCTGGCGCTGGCTTCATCGTCGCCAAGACCGGCAACATTATGACCATGCCTGGTCTGCCTAAGGTTCCTGCCGCTAACAACATCGATGTGGACGAGTCCGGCAAGATCACCGGCCTGTTCTAATCTCGAAGTAGAATCAAACGGTTTCTGCGGGGCGAGCATTGCTCGCCCCGCAGTTTTTGTACCCCGGTAGGGGAGAGAAGTACACGACATAGAAAAAAGGGCACCCCAACGATTTTTCGTCGGGGTGCCCTTACTTATTTAGAACTAAAATCAGTCAGGGAGAGGAATATCCTTGGAATCAAAGTAAGCCTTTAATGCCACGGAAGTCTGGGAGTCTCCATACTGTTTGATTTCAGACAGCAGGTTTTCCAGCTCCTGAGTTCCCTGCACGGCAAACTGCAGCAGCGCGTTGAACACGCCAATCACATGGTAGTGGCTGATAATCGTGTCGCTGTTTTTGCAAAACTCGCAGAAACTGGCGTATTTTTCAGGCTCCAGAGCCACGAAAATAAAGCCAGTCATATTGCAGTTCAGCCGCTCACGGTTGATTTTGATACGGTATCCCTGAATGATTCCCTGTTCCTCCAGACGGCGGGTACGCTCGGAGACGGCGGGGGCAGTGAGGCCGACCTGGTCACCAATGCTTTTCAGCGTTGCGCGGCAGTCCCGCTGCAGGATGTTTAAGATCTGATAGTCTGTTCGATCCATAATGGTCTTGCTCCCTTCCGATGCACCGGGCAATTAGACAGTCTGGCCTCGTTTGATAACGGTCTTAGCCAGATTGCTGCCCACCCGGTAGCAGATATAATCAAGATCGGGGGCGTCCCAGATAACCAGGTCACCCTGCTTTCCAACCTCGATAGAGCCGACCTTGTCAGCCATGTTAATGGCGGCAGCACCGTTCAGGGTGACAGCGGTCAGAACCTCTTCGGGAGTCAGCTTGTACTTCAGGCAGCCCAGATTGATGACGAACTGCAGATTGAGGCAGGGGCAGGAACCGGGGTTGAAGTCAGAAGCCATGGCAACCGGCACGCCGGCCTCCACCATCTCACGGGCAGGGGCAAAGGTGGCACCCAGGTTGAAGCTGGTAGCAGGCAGCAGACAGGCAATGGTGCCGCCCTTGGCCAGGCTGGCGATCCCCTCGCTGGGGCAGACAATCAGATGTTCAGAGGAGATAGCACCGATCTCGCCGGCCAGCACGGAGCCGCCAATGGGGTCAATCTCATCGGCGTGGATCTTGGGAACCATACCGTACTTCTTGCCAGCTTCCAGAATCTTACGGGATTCCTCAGCGCTGAACACACCGGTCTCGCAGAATACATCGCAGAATTTGGCGATGCCCTGCTCAGCAACCGCAGGAATCATCTCTTCAATCAGAATCCGGATATACTCCTCACGGTTGTCCTTGTACTCGGAAGGAACCATGTGGGCGCCCATAAAGGTGGGGGCCACATCCATGGCGTGGCGGTCGTTCAGGTTCTTGATGACCTGCAGAGCCTTGAGCTCGTGCTCGGTGGTCAGACCATAGCCGCTCTTCGCCTCGCAGGTGGTGGTGCCAAGCTTCATCATCTCGTCCAGGGCGGCAGAAGCCTTGACCGTCAGTTCCTCCTCGGTGGCGTTGCGGGTGCTGGTCACAGTGGAGAGGATGCCGCAGCCGGCAGCTAGAATCTCAAGATAGGTGGCACCATGCAGCTTCATACCCAGCTCGTTCTGGCGCCAGCCGCCGAAAATCAGATGGGTGTGCGCATCCACCAGGCCAGGAGTGACCAGGCGTCCCTCGGCGTCCAGAACCTCGGCATCCTTTGCAAGCTCGGCGTCAGGTGCGCCGGTGCCAACCTTAGCGATGATGCCGTCCTCAATCAGAACCCAGGCATCCTTCAGGATCTGAATTTTGCCCTGCTCCTCGCCGCACTTAGGGCCGTTGCCCTGGGGAGTAGCCAGCATACCGATATTAGTCAACAGTAATTTGTTCATTGGTATCTTCCTTTCATCAGAAACGGGGGAGAGGAGTCCGCTCCGGTTTCTGTAATTTTTCTTTTTTATTATACCAGAGATACATTGGATTTGTAAATGAATAAGTACTGAAAGTTAGGAAGGGAACGTGAAAATCACGTCCCCTTCCTAAGAAAAGACTTAATTCGGTTGAAAAACTTAGTCTGAGTCTTAGCCCTTCATGCCCTTGACAGCCTCTTCAACGACAGCATCGTCAGCCAGATAAGGCAGGGTGATGTGATCCTGGCCCTCGTACATCTTGTTGTACTCACAAACGGTGCTCATAGCGTTCTCGTTGCGAGCCCAAGAACGACGGGAAACACCGATCATGGTATCCCAAGGCATGGACATCTTCAGGATGGTGTCGACGCGCTCAGAGCCGTCCAGAACCATGCCGAAGCCGCCGTTGATGGACTTGCCGATACCGGTGCCGCCACCATTGTGCAGAGCGATCAGGCTCATGCCGCGGGCAGCGTTACCAGCAAAGCACTGGGTAGCCATCTCAGCCATGATGTTGGAACCGTCCTTGATGTTGGAGGTCTCACGGAAGGGGGAGTCGGTTCCGCCGGTATCGTGGTGGTCACGACCCAGCATGACGGGGCCGATCTCGCCGTTACGGACCATCTCGTTGAACTTCAGAGCGATGTTCATGCGGCCCATGGCATCCTGATACAGAATACGGCACTGAGTACCGACAACCAGCTTGTTCTTCTTGGCATCGCGGACCCAGACATAGTTGTCGTAGTCCTGATAGCGGCGGTTGTGAGCCAGAATATACTCGGCAGCAGCAGCGTCGGTCTTGTCCAGATCCTCAGGATTACGGGACAGGCAGCACCAACGGAAGGGGCCGTAGCCGAAGTCGAACAGGCAGGGACCCAGAATGTCTTCCACGTAGGAGGGGAAGATGAAGCCGTCCAGATCGTTCTCACCGTTCTTGCAGATGCTCTTGACGCCGGTGTCGTAAACAGCCTTCAGGAAGCTGTTGCCGTAGTCGAAGAAGTAGGTGCCCCGCTCGTGGAACTTGCAGATCATCTCGTAGTGGTGCTGCAGGGTCTTGTCAACCAGCTTGCAGAAGCCCTCGGGATCCTTGTCCAGCATCTCGGTGCGCTCCTCGAAGGTCAGACCCTGAGGGCAGTAGCCGCCATCATAGGGGACGTGGCAGGAAGTCTGGTCAGACAGCAGATCCACGTGAATGTTGTTGTCGTACAGGTACTCCAGCAGATCCACAACGTTGCCGTGGTAGGCGATAGCGCAGGGCTCCTTGGCGTCCAGCTTCTCCTTGGCAATCTTCCAAGCCTCGTCCAGGCTGCCGGTGCGCTCGCTGACCCAGCCCTGGGTGTAACGAGTCTCGATACGGGAGTCGTCAACCTCGGCGATGATGGAGACAGCGCCGGCGATCTCAGCGGCCTTGCCCTGAGCGCCAGACATGCCGCCCAGACCGGCGGTAACGAACAGGCGGCCGGCCAGGTTGCCGTCCTCGGGGATACCCAGCTTCAGACGGCCAGCGTTCAGCAGAGTGTTGAAGGTGCCGTGCACGATGCCCTGAGGCCCGATGTACATCCAGCCACCGGCGGTCATCTGGCCGTAGTTAGCAACGCCCAGAGCAGCAGCGCGGTTGAAGTTCTCCTGATCATCGAAGGTACCGACCATCAGGCCGTTGGAGATGATGCAGCGAGGAGCCATCTTGTGGGAGTGGAACAGGCCCAGAGGGTGACCGGACATAACGACCAGAGTCTGCTCGTCGGTCATAACTTCCAGGTACTTCTTGATCAGACGATACTGCATCCAGTTCTGGCAGACCTGACCGGTCTCACCGTAGGTGACCAGCTCGTAAGGATACAGAGCGATGTCGAAGTCCAGGTTGTTGTCGATCATGACCTGGAATGCCTTGGCCTCAACGCAGTTGCCCTTGTACTCGTCGATGGGCTTGCCATACAGACGGCCGGCAGGACGGAAGCGGTAACCGTAGATACGGCCATGCTCCTCCAGCTCAGCTGCAAACTCCTTAGCCATCTGCTCGTGATGGTCAGGGTGGATATAACGCAGAGCGTTCTTAATCGCTAAAGCCTTGTCGGACTCTGACAGGTGAGACTCACGACGAGGAGCGCGGCGATAGCCTTCCTCAAAGGCGGGATACTCAGGCAGATCGTAATCCAACTTGATGGTCATGGCGTCGTTGTTGGCGCTATTGCTATTCATTGGAAATTCCCCCGTTTCAGTAAAATTTGGTGAAAACATATTTTGCGGCACAAAATTGTTCTCTTTACTATTGTATTTTAACCGAAAATTGGTACAATGAAAAGTACTGATATTGTTATATTAGATATACAAAAAAGGTATGGTAAAAATGAACTTTAAACAACTAGAGTATTTCTCTGCTGTCGCAGAGGCAAAAAGTATATCGATGGCGGCCAGAAATCTTCACATTGCACAGCCTCCGGTAAGCCGGCAAATCGCCCTGTTGGAGGATGAATTGGGCGTCTGCCTCTTTTTGCGTAATAACAAGGGAATTGAGCTGACGGAGGCCGGAAAATCCCTTTTCCAGCAGACCCAGGCAATGTTCCAGAATCTGCGGGATATGGTGGATTCGGTCCGTGATGTGGATGCAGGGATGCGAGGACAGCTGAAGATCGGCGTTGTCTATTCGGATATACCGGCCGTGATGGATCACCTGCGCCAGTACCATAAACAGTATCCACAGGTGGAGTTCTATATTCGGCTGGGCACGCCCAATGACCTGCTGGACGACCTGAACCGCGGGCAGCTGCATATCCTCTTTCTGCGCTCTCAGACGGAGGCCATCGCCGGGCTGCGGGAAAAGACCCTGGGGGAGGACCCGCTGGAGCTTGTGATGAATGCGGAAACAGACCCGGCCCCCGGCCTGGCGGAAATTCCGGTGGAGGCGCTGGAGGGGGTGCCTATGTGCCTGTTGCGAAGTGACGATCTGTGGGGCTACAGCAACTACCTGAGCCATGAGTGCCAGCGAATGGGGTTCACGCCGAACACAGTTTGTCAGTGCTATGATACCCCCATGGCCATTCAGATGGTTCAGGCGGGCTTTGGCGTCAGCTTCCTGCCCAGATCCATCGTGGATAATCTGCCCAATTCTAATATATATAGTAAGCCGGTGAAAGGGCTGGACGCAAAGTCCTATCCCATGCTGGTCTGGTCGGACAGCATGTACCACTCCAAGTGTGCCCAGCAATTTATCAGCATGGCAAAGGCCATGCCGGAGCAGATGCAGGACTGAAGTCCTAACAAATCGTAAAAGGTAGTTCACTCTGGTTAAAAAAATTAAACTCACAGGGGGAAAACCCTTTTTGTGTGTCTTGCAAAATACGGGTTTTACTGGTAAACTGTGTACAGTATGTGTGCGGAGAACGCTGACAGAGGCTGGGCTTTGTCGAATCTGTCAAAAGTGTGCACACAGTAAGCGTTTCACGTCACCTGTCGATCTGATCGGGAGGCGCTGTATGCCCCGCCGATCTGAAATAAAATTCAGGAGGAAAACATTATGGCAAAGCTTGTAGAGTGTATCCCTAACTTTAGTATCAGCAAGGAGAAGGACGAGGCCGGCTACGAGGCTCTGGTCGCTGTGGCCAAGAGCGTGCCTGGCTGCACCCTGTTTGACGCCCAGACTGACGGCAACCACAACCGTTCCGTGTTCACCATGATCGGTTCTCCCGAGGCCATCGAGGAGGTCTCTTTCCTGCTGACCAAGAAGGCTGCTGAGATCATCGACATGAACAAGCACCACGGCGAGCACAAGCGCATGGGTGCTACCGACGTTATCCCCTTCGTCCCCCAGAAGGACGTCACCGTTGAGGAGTGCGTCGAGATGTCCAAGCGTCTGGCTCAGCGCATCTGGGACGAGCTGCAGATTCCCATTTTCCTCTACGAGGATTCCGCTACTTCTCCTGACCGCAAGAACCTGGCCAAGATCCGTAAGGGCGAGTTCGAGGGTATGCCCGAGAAGCTGCTGGAGGAAGAGTGGGCTCCTGACTACGGCGAGCGCAAGATCCACCCCACCGCCGGTGTCACCGCCATCGGTGCCCGTATGCCTCTGGTTGCGTTCAACGTCAACCTGGCTACCTCCGACGTTGAGATCGCCAAGAAGATCGCGAAGGTCATCCGTGGTTCTTCCGGCGGCTTCCGCTCCTGCAAGGCCATGGGCTTCATGATGGAGGACCGCGGCATTGCTCAGGTTTCCATGAACATGGTCAACTATGAGGACACCCCCCTGTTCGTCGTCTATGAGCAGATCAAGGCCCTGGCTGAGCGCTATGGCACCTATGTTCTGGACAGCGAGATCGTCGGTCTGACTCCCGCTAAGGCTATGGTCGACTGCGCTGAGTTCTATCTGAAGGCTCGCGACTTCGATTGCCACAACCAGATCATGGAGTATCACCTCATCGACATGATGGAGTAATAGGGGAGGAAATTAAAAATGAAGAAACTGGCTGAACTGCAGGTTAACGAGTTTTGTGATCTCCTGTCTTCCGACGCTCCCGCTCCTGGCGGCGGCTCTGCTGCTGCTCTGGAGGGCGCCATCGGTGCCGCACTGACCGCCATGGTCTGCGGCCTGACCACCGTCGGCAAGAGCAAGGAGAAGTATGCTGAGTATCAGGACTTTGTCATTGAGTGCCAGAAGAAGGGCGAGGACCTGAAGGCCCGCTTTGTGGACGTTATGGACCGCGACACCGAGTCCTTCAACGTGGTCAGCGCCGCATTCGGTATGCCCAAGTCCACCGACGAGGAGAAGGCTGCCCGCTCCGCCGCTATCCAGAAGGGTCTGGAAGGCTGCACCGCCACTCCCTTCGAGATGATGGAGCTGTCCGCTGAGGCTCTGGAGCTGACCGATTCCATCCTGGGCAAGTCCAACGACAGCGCCGCTTCCGATCTGGGCGTCTCCGCTCTGTCTCTGAAGGCTGCGATCCAGGGTGCTTGGCTGAACGTGCTGATCAACATCGGCAGCCTGAAGAACAAGGACCTGGCTGAGGACTACCGCAAGAAGGGCGAGGCTCTGCTGGAGAAGTCCCTGCCCCTGGCTGACAAGATTTACGAGCAGGTTCTGGAGATGATGTAAGCCTTTTTGGCTTTGCGTGATCGCGTCTTACCTTTTCATATCAGGGGGTCGGCGTTCTCTCTTGGGTTGGCCCAGGGAGAGCGCTGCCCTCCTTTTTAGTTCTAAAACGAGAAAGGGGAATTATGATGGTCTGGACTCGTTTGACCAAGGAAGATTATGTGACGACCGCCTGGTCTGGCGGCACTACCACGCAGCTGGCCATTGCCCCAGAGGGGGCCGTCTACGCGGACCGGGATTTCCTGTGGCGGCTCAGCTCTGCGGGCGTGGAGCTGGAGCACTCTGATTTTACGCCCCTGCCCGACTATGTCCGTCTGATTTCGGTGCTGAACGGCGACCTGGACATGAAGATCGGGGAGGAGGACCGCTTCTCCCTGACCCCGCTCACGGTGCGCTCCTTTGACGGCGGCACCCCCGTGGAGTCCTGGGGCAAGTGTACCGATTTCAACCTGATGCTGCGCAAGGGCCGCAGTCAGGGCAGCGCCCAGGCGCTGGTTCTGGAACCCGGCTCTGTTTGCAGCTGGGCTGCGGCCGTGCCTGCACCGCAGGACTTTACTCACTGCACCATCGCCCTCTACTGCGTGTCCGGTTCGGTTCGTCTGCCTGAGGGCGGCGTGACCGCTGCCGCCGGCGAGATGCTGCTGTGCCGCGACGCTGACTGTGAGATGATCCACATGGAGAGCCCTGAGGGCGCCTCTGTGATGGCTGCCGTGATCTACTCCCGCTGATTTTAGACCCCCTGACAGCGGCACACAAATAAGGAGGCTGGACCATGACAGGTCAGGAAGCAGTAGAACTCATTCATGAACAGGCTTGGGTCGGGCAGAAGCCCGGTCTGAGCCGCACACGCGAGCTTATGCAGCGGCTGGGCAATCCCCACAAGCAGCTGAAGTATGTCCACATCACCGGAACCAATGGCAAGGGCTCTACCGCAGCCATGACGGCTTCGATTTTGAGCAAGGCCGGTCTGAAGGTGGGACTTTACACCTCGCCCCACCTGTGGACCTTCCGCGAGCGGTTCCGTGTCAACGGACAGATGATGTCCGATGAGGATCTGGGCCGGATCGGTGCCCGTGTTGTGGAGGCCGGGAACTTGATGGAGGACCCTGCCACTGAATTCGAGCTGATGACTGCGATTGGAATGGTTTATTTTCAGGAGCAGAAGTGCGATCTGGTGGTGCTGGAAGTGGGCCTGGGCGGACGCCTGGACTCCACCAACGTGATCCCCGCCCCTGAGGTGGCGGTCATTACCAACATCGGCTTGGAGCACACGGAGGTTCTGGGCGATACCAAGGCGCTCATTGCCCGGGAAAAGGCCGGTATTATCAAGCAGGGCTGCAACGCGCTGCTGTACCACCAGAGCCGGGAAGTAGAGGAGGTTGTGGAGCAGGTCTGCCGCGAGGTAGACGCCAGCCTGCACTTCACGGCCCCTGAGACCCTGGAAGTTCTCTCCTCCAATCAGGAGGGTCAGACCTTTCTCTATCGGGGAAATGGGCCCTACCACATCGGCCTGCTGGGTGATTACCAGATGTGCAATGCCTGCACGGCCATTGATATTGTGCAGCTGCTTCGTCAGCGCGGCTGGAAGATTTCCGACGAGGCCCTGATGTCCGGCCTTGACCGTGCCGTGTGGCCTGCGCGCATGGAGCTGGTCCGCCGGAATCCCGATGTGTTTCTGGATGGCGGCCACAACCCCCAGTGCATGGAGGCACTGGCGGAGAGCCTGGCGAAGCTGTACCCGGAGAAGAAAATTTGGTTTCTTACCGGCGTGCTGGCGGACAAGGATTTCTGCGACATGTTCAAGCACATTATCCCCCTGGCACGCGGCTTTGTCACCATTACCCCTGACAGCCCCCGTGCCATGACGGCCCAGGACCTGGCCAAGTACCTGGAATCCCTGGGTTTGGATGCCACTCCATGTGAGACCATTACAGAAGGTATGGAGACGGTTCTGCGGTTGGCAAAGGCCGATGACGTGGTGTGTGTCTGCGGCTCTCTTTATATGATCGGAGAGGTTCGCCACCTGCTGGGTCTGTGCTGACCCAATCGAAAGAAAAACGCACGCAACAGAACAGGGACACAGCGTAAAGTGTCGGCGAATGGGAAGCTGCCGCTGAACGAAGGGCCTTGGCCCGCGGTGGTGTCCCGCTTTGGCCCAACCTGTGCCCAAATGAGGTTCCACCCAATTCTTGAAAAAAGTGCCGGCTGTTCCATCGGAACAGCCGGCACTTTTCGATTTGGTTATTGCTGAGCCAGTTCCTCAAGCTGTTGAGGGTTGAGCAGCTCCACCGTGCCCCGGGTCAGCTTAACCATCCCATCGTTCTGGAAATAGCGGAGCATCCGGGTCACCACCTCCCGGGCAGTACCCAGGTGGTTTGCTATCTTTTCATGGGTGATTTTCAGAACAGGGGAGTCCTCCAACCGGGACTCCTGAAGAAGAAAATCGGCCAGACGCTTGTCAAAACTGCGCCAGAGTACCTGCTCCACCAGCCACATGACCTCAGAAAAGCGACTGCTCATCAAATCGCTGGTGTAGTTAGCCAGGGCGGCAGATTCATTCATAAGGGCTCTGTAGACCTCCGGGGGGATGATCCACACATCGGAGTCTTTCTCGGCCTCAACGGTGACATCAAACTGGATGTTCCGCATCATGCAAGAGGCGGAAAACAGGCAGATATCCATTTCAAAAAGCCGATAAATCGTCATTTCACGGCCTTCATCGGATAGAATATAGGTTCGAAGCTGCCCGCTGCGGATCAGGACAAGCCCAAGACAGTCCATAGACCCGTTGTGCAGGATCGTGCCCTTTGGCACCATGCGGCGGGTCGCGGAGCTGCACAGACGTTCCTGTTGGTCCGGGGTCAGCTTATCCCAGATGGGAAAGTAGTTTGCGAAGCTCATGAGGTCGCCTCCTTAACGCAATCAGTATACTGAGTTTTGTCTGCCCTGTCAAACCATCGGGAGAATTTTATTCTTGCTCTATGTCATTGACTGAGAAGCGCAGAAAAATTATAATATGGGCAGCGATGCGGGTGAAAACAATGGAAAGCAGAGCATTTTTAGACCGATTTAAACCCTCAAGAATACGGAATATAAGAGTAGGGAAGTGCATAAAATGTCCTTTGAGATCCTATACGGTGATATTACCACAATTAAAGTGGATGCCATTGTGAACGCGGCAAACGGCTCCCTGCTGGGCGGGGGCGGTGTGGACGGCTGTATCCACCGCGCAGCCGGGCCGGAGCTGCTGGCCGAGTGCCGCACGTTGGGCGGCTGTGAGACAGGAGAGGCCAAGATCACCGGTGGCTATCGTTTGCCCTGCCGCTATGTGATCCATACGGTTGGACCGGTCTGGCATGGCGGACAGGCGGGGGAGCGGGAAAAGCTGATCTCCTGTTACCGCACCTCCCTGGGGCTGGCGGAGCAGAATGGTTGTGAGTCGGTGGCCTTTCCGCTGATCTCGGCCGGTGCGTATGGATATCCCAAGGATCAGGCACTGAGGGTGGCACGGGAAACCATTGAGGAGTTTTTAATGACGCACAAAATGCAGGTCTACTTGGTACTGTATGAGCAGAAAGACTGAACATAAACTTTTTTCCACGAGTCGCTTGACAAAAACGAAGTGAGCAGATATAATCAGCTCATAAATAGTAATAGGAGGAATTACTGTTATGAAGTTTTACGTTTGCGAGCATTGTGGCAATCTGGTCACGTTCCTGCACTCCGCTGGCGTTCCTGTTATGTGCTGTGGTCAGAAGATGACCGAGCTGGTCCCCGGTACTGTGGATGCTGCTGTTGAGAAGCACATCCCCGTTGTTGACGTTCAGGGCAATGTGGTTTCCGTGAAGGTGGGCGCGGTAGAGCACCCCATGATACCGGAGCATTTTATCCAGTGGATTGCTCTGGAAACCAGCCAGGGAAGCCAGATCAAGTATCTGAAGCCCGGCGAGAAACCGGAGGCCGCCTTTGCGCTGGCGGAGGGCGAAGCCGTGGTCGGGGTCTATGCCTACTGTAACCTGCACGGCCTGTGGAAGGCCTGATCGCATAACCATTTGCATATGCTGCTCCCTGCCGGTTCCGGCGGGGAGCAGTTTTTCGGTTTCAAATGAAGGGAAGAAGGGGTCCAGCTGCAATTTTCCCACATATTGTTGACAACGCTAATTGACAGGGGAGCGGTTTTCTCCTACAATGTAGTATAGTATGCGTAAAAGGAGACTTTTGGATGGATTCAAGAGAAAAAACAGCGAACGGCAAAGCCATTGCCCTGCTGCCCATCGGTATTTTCCTGATGCTGTACTTGGGCCTTGGCATCGCTTTGCATGATTTCTACAACATCCCCATCGTAGTTGTTTTTCTGATCGCCCTGCTGGCTGCCTTTCTCCAGAACCGGGAGCTGAGCTTTGAGGATAAGCTGGCTGTTGTGGCAAAGGGCGTGGGGGATAAGAACATCATCACAATGGTACTTATCTTTCTGGTGGCCGGCATCTTTGTGGGGGTCACCGGTCGTGACAGTGCGGAGGCGGTTGCCTATTTCCTGCTGTCCATCACCCCGCCCTGGGCAGCCGTTGCTGTGCTGTTTATCGCGGCCTGCTTTGTCTCCACCGCCATGGGCACGTCCTGCGGCACCATCACCCTGATCGTACCGATCGCTGTGGCCGTTTCCAACGTCTCCGGCTTCTCCCTGCCCCTGTGCATCGGCTCGGTTATGGGGGGCGCCATGTTTGGCGATAACCTGTCCTTCATTTCCGATACCACCATCGCAGCCTGCAACACGCAGGGCTGTGCTATGCGGGATAAGTTCTTTGCCAACTTCAAAATTGCGCTGCCCGCCGCCATCATTACTCTGGGCATGATCCTGTTTTCCTCGGTCAGCGCCAATGTCACCGCCATCGAGTGTCCTGACTACAATATGATGCTGCTGATCCCCTACCTGCTGGTCCTGGTGGGCGGCATTGCCGGCATGAACGTGTTTGTGGTGCTGCTGGTGGGTATCCTCTCCGGCGTGGGCATCACACTGGGTACCGGAACGGTGACTGCGGCATCGCTGCTGAAGAGCATGGGCGAGGGCGCTTCCGGTATGTACGAGACCATCATGGTCACCGTCCTGGTCTCCGCTATGTGCGGCCTTATCCGGGCTTACGGCGGCTTCGAGGCTCTGCTGCGCTTTATCCGCCGGGTGTTCAAGGGCCGTGTGGGCGGCCGGCTTGGTGTGGGCCTTTTGGTTGGCACCATGGATATTGCTACTGCAAACAACACGGTGGCGATCGTCATGGCCGGTCCTATTGCCAAGGAGATCAGTCAGGAGTACGGGATCAATCCCAAAGAGTCCGCTTCCCTGCTGGATACGTTCTCCTGCATTTTTCAGGGGATCATCCCTTACGGTGCACAGATGCTGCTGGCGGTTTCCGCTGCGGTTGAGCTGGGCGGCGTGGTGTCCGCGTTCGACATCATGCCCAAGCTGTTTTACCCCTTTGTGCTGGCCGGTTGCAGCCTAATCTACATTCTGTTTGCTGCCGGAAAGCAGAAAAAACACTGATGTTGCGCCAAACGTAAATCGAACATGACTGCCGCAGCTTGCTGCGGCAGTTATTTTTAAAGAATTCTAAAATAGTTTGGAGAAAAAAAGGAATTTGCTCTTTGATTTCGTATATATAAGTATAGGAGTAGTATGCACCTGATGAAACGGAAGGAGCGCATGCATGACGTTACGAGAACAAACTCAGCGCAGAGAGAAAATCGTACTGTCTCCCCGGGCCTGCCGTGCGGAAAACAGCAGGGGGCGTACCAGAATGGAGGAAGCGTGTGATATTCGCACCTGCTTTCAGCGGGACACGGACCGCATCGTGTACTCCAAGGCGTTTCGAAGGCTCATGCACAAGACTCAGGTGTTTTTGCAGCCGGAGGGCGACCACTACCGCACCCGCATGACCCACACGCTGGAGGTGAGCCGAATTGCTCGGACCATTGCCAGAGCGTTGGCACTCAACGAGGATCTGACCGAGGCCATCGCGTTGGGCCATGACCTGGGTCATACGCCTTTTGGACATGCGGGAGAGCGGGTGCTGAATAAGCTGATGCCTGACGGGTTTGCCCACTACCGGCAGTCGGTCCGGGTGGTGGAGCGGCTGGAGAAGAATGGGGAGGGCTTGAATCTGACGTGGGAGGTCAGAAATGGTATTCTGTGCCACACCAGCGGCCAGCCTGCCGCCACGCTGGAGGGGCAGATCGTCCGCCTGGCCGACCATATTGCCTATATCAATCACGATATTGAGGACGCACTCCGGGGCGGCGTGATCTTCCCCATGGATCTGCCGCTCACCGCCTGCCGTGTGCTGGGCTTTACCCACCGGGACCGCATTGACACACTGGTGCGGGATGCCATCGAGGCCAGCGTGGACCGGGACCGTATCGCTCAGTCCCCTGAGGTGGAAGAGGCGATGAAGGAGCTGGAGCGCTTCATGTTCCAGTGTGTCTATACCAACCCCACCGTGAAGGGCGAGGAAGGAAAGGCCCAGGATATGCTGGAACAGCTTTTTCACTACTACCATGAAAACCCGGATGATCTGCCCGATGATTTTCAGCGCATTCTGGCGGAAGAGGGGGTGGACCGCGCGGTGTGCGACTACATCGCCGGAATGACCGATCCCTATGCGGCGGCCCGGTTTCAGGAGCTGTTCATTCCAACGGGATGGACGGTGAAGTAACGGCGGCCTATTCTTAAAAGGAAGGAGAGAATTCGTTTGGCTATACCGGATCAATTTTTGGACGAGCTGCTGGCCCGTACCGACATTGTGGACCTGGTGTCCGAATCGGTACGGCTGACCAAAAAGGGCAACAGCTACTGGGGCTGCTGTCCGTTCCACGGGGAAAAGACCCCGTCCTTCCACGTGCTGCCGGATCGGCAGTTTTACAAATGCTTTGGCTGCGGCAAGGGCGGCGGAGCCATCAATTTTGTGATGGAGATGGAAAACCTGTCCTTCCGGGACGCGGTGGAGGTGCTGGCCAAGCGGGTGGGCATGACGGTGCCGGATACCGGCGGCGGTCCTTCAGCCAGTGCCAAAGCGCGCAGAGAAAAGCTGCTGGAAATCAATAAGCAGGCGGCCAGAGCCTTCCACAAGTGGCTCTATGCGCAGGAGGGAGCACAGGGGCTGGACTATCTGCGCCGACGGGGGCTTGCCCAACGCACCCTGACAAATTTCGGCTTGGGCTTTGCGCCAAACCGCTGGGACGCCCTGCTGAACGAGCTGGCCGCCCAGGGCTATGACAAACGGGACCTGCTGGACGCGGGCCTTGCGGTGAGCAACAACGATGGACGAATCTATGACCGATTCCGCAATCGTGTCATGTTCCCGATCATCGACGTGCGGGGCAACGTGATTGGGTTCGGCGGCCGGGTCATGGATGACTCAAAGCCAAAATATCTAAACTCCCCGGATACGGCGGTCTACAATAAGAGCCGCAATGTATTCGCCCTGAATATTGCGAAAAAGTCCAAGCTGGGCCGGGTCATTCTGACCGAGGGCTATATGGACACCATATCCCTTCATCAAGCGGGCTTTGACAGTGCGGTGGCTTCGCTGGGCACATCGTTGACGGAGGAACACGCACAGCTGCTGTCCAAGTACTTTAAAGAGGCCATCATTGCCTACGATGGTGACGGGGCCGGTATATCGGCGGCCCAGCGGGCGATCCCGCTGCTGGAGCGGGCTGGATTGCAGGTCCGCGTGCTGAAAATGCAGGGAGCCAAGGACCCGGATGAGTTTATCAAGGCCTTTGGCCGTGATGCCTTTGCCCATCTGCTGGATAAGAGCGAGAACCAGGTGGATTATCGCCTGGAGCAGATCCAGAAGAAATATGACCTGACAGACGACAGCCAGAAGGCGGCGTTTCTCCAGGAGGCGGCCCAGATGGTTTCTACCATCCACAGCCCCGTGGAGCGTGAGATCTACGGCGGGCATGCGGCCAAAACGGCCGGAATCAACCCGGAGACGATGGCCCAGGAGGTGGAGCGGGCACGGAAAAGCCGGATGTGGAAGGCGAAGAAACAGCAGCAGCGCAGGGACTTGACCCCTGCCGCGCAGCTCCAGCCCCAACCGCGTGGCCTGCGCTATGAGAACATCCGCTCCGCCCGTGCGGAGGAGGGGATGATCCGTCTGCTGCTGCTGGACCCCGGACTTTTGCCAAGCATGGGAACCCTGACTGGGCAGGAGTTCTCCTCGCCATTGCTGGGCAAGGTCTTTGACCTGCTTCGCAGCCGGGTGGAGAACCACCTAAGCACCCAGCTGGCCGCTTTGGCGGAGGATCTGACGGGAGAGGAAATGGACCATATGGCCCGTGTGGCCGCCCAGCCAGAGTCGGTATCCAACAGCGACCAATCCATTCAGGATTATACATCAATTATCCGCAGAGAAGCCCTCAAGAGGAGCGGGAAGCAGGAGGACGAACTGCTGCTGGCCGCACGAAAGAAATATCAAAAAAAGAAAGCATATATGGAGGAAACAACATGAGCGTCAAAAAGACTGGTACCGTGCACACCATCACCGCAGAGCAGAAGGAGAAGATGGACAAGCAGGTCGATATCCGTACCCGCCTGGAGGCCGGAAAGCAGGAGATCATGAAAGTGGTAGGCGGCCTTCCGGGCGCGGAAAAGCTGGCCGAGCTGATTGAGAAGGGCAAGAAGAAGGGCAAGCTGTCCTCTGCTGAGCTGCTGGACGTGATGGAGGATATCGAGCTGAGCGCCGAGCAGACCGACCAGATCTATGATATTCTGGAAAACCTGGGCATCTACAGCGTGGGCGATGACGATATCCCCGAGCTTTCTGACGACATCAATCCTCCTGCTGAGGGGCTGGAGGATCTGGGCGAGGAGGAGATCGTGGACCCCAATTCCATGGTTGACTCCTTTGGCACTGACGACCCGGTCCGTATGTATCTGAAAGAGATCGGCAAGGTGAACCTGCTGACCTCTGAGGAAGAGGTCACGCTGGCCCAGGCCATGGTGGCCGGGACCGCAGCCAAGGAACAGATGGAGGAACTGGAGAAGTCCGGCGAGGAGATTCCCGAAGAGCTTCGCACCGAGCTGAGAAAGGCCGTCAAGAAGGGCGAACGCGCCAAGCAGCGTCTGGCAGAGGCCAACCTGCGTCTGGTCGTCTCCATCGCCAAGCGCTATGTGGGCCGAGGCATGCAGTTCCTGGATCTGATCCAGGAGGGCAACCTGGGTCTGATCAAGGCGGTGGAGAAGTTCGATTACACCAAGGGCTACAAGTTCTCCACCTACGCTACCTGGTGGATTCGTCAGGCCATTACCCGGGCCATTGCCGACCAGGCCCGCACCATCCGTATCCCCGTTCACATGGTGGAGACCATCAACAAGGTCATCCGTGTGTCCCGCCAGCTGCTGCAGGAGCTGGGCCACGATCCCAGCCCTGAGGAGATCGCCGAGGAGA
>JAHHSC010000002.1 GCA_020025455.1 Lawsonibacter sp.
CAGAGTCTGTCGTGCTACCCTTACACAATCCCGCTATTTATTATGTCGTTTTGTGTCCCGTGTCGCAGGAACAGTGACTATTATAGCATAAGCGCGAAAAAAGTCAATCATTTTCTGGGAATTTTTGAAAAAATTTTCGGAGGGCAGAAGAGGACCTCAACAGACCCTCTTCCGCCACTGTTGGAGCAGGGTCAACGCCTGGGGCGCAAGGAGGAGCAGGGCGGTGAGATTTGGCAGCGCCATAAGGGCGTTGCACAGGTCCACCAGCTGCCACAGCGCGCCCGTGTCCCACACGGCCCCCAGCCACACGCAGACCAGGAACACAAGCCGGTATGGGATCAGCAGACGGTCCCCACCGGTGAGAAACCGCAGGGCCTGCTGGCCATAGTAGCTCCACCCGAGAATGGAGGAGAAGGCGAACAGAGGCAGCGAGACCCGAACCACGGCTTCTCCAAAGGGGCCGAGCGCCGCGCCGAAGGATGCGGCAGTGAGAGCGGCCCCGGTAAGCTGTGCTCCAGGTTCGGGCTGCCACACCCCGCCCACAAGGATGACCAGGGCGGTGACGGTGCATACCAATAGGGTGGACAGGGCCACCTCAAAGATTCCCCACATACCTTGGCTGGCTGGGTGGTCCGTTTTGGCCGCGCCGTGTGCCATGGCAGAAGTTCCAAGACCGGCCTCGTTGGTAAAGACGCCGCGGGCTACACCGCAGCGCAGGGCAGCAGAAGCCGTATAGCCGCCCACAGCGGCCTTGGGAGACAGGGCGCAGGTGAAAATAAGGCGCAAGGCTTCGGGCAGGGCGGAGATGTTCAGGAGCAGTACGGCGGCACCGCTGCCCAGATAGAGAAGGGCCATGATCGGCACCAGGGCGGAGGAGACTCGGGCGATCCGGCCTACCCCGCCCACCATGACCAGTCCGGCCAGCAGCGCGGTGCACAACCCGATGGCGCCGCGGCTCACGCCAAGAGGAGCGGAGAAGGAATCGGCAATGGCGGCCGACTGGATGAGGTCCCCGCCCGCCAGGGTGGCCGGGATGCAGGCCAGCGAGAAAAGAGCGGCCAGGATGGGAGCGTGGAGCCCGTCCCGCAGGTAGAACATAGGCCCACCCTGGAGCCCGCCTCCCGGTGCAGGAACCTGATAGTGGACCGCCAGGAGCTTTTCTCCACATCCGGTCATCATGCCAAGCAGCGCGGACACCCACATCCAGAGGATGGCACCCGGTCCGCCCAAGGTGAGGGCAGCGGCCACTCCGGCGATGGAGCCGGTCCCCATGGTGGAGGCTAAGGCTGTGGCCAGAGCCTGGATGGGGGAGAGGCCGCCTTCCACCTGCTCCCGGCGGCGGAACAGCGTCCCCAACGTGGCCCGGAGCCAGACAGGCGCGTCAAAAAACTGAAAAAAACCGGAGCCAAACGAGTACACAAGGCCGGTTATCAGAAACAGCCCCAGCAGCCAAGGGGACCACAGGCTCTCTGACAGAGTCTGAAGCAGCGTCATTGTCCATCACCTCCCAGAAGATGTATGCGGAAGGCAAGGGAAAAAGAAGCGCAGGAACGTACACCGCGGCAGAGACACAGTCAGGCCCCCCGGTTTTGCCGGGGGGCCTGACGTAGGTTCGTAACGCACACGGAAGCGTTCGGACATATTCCGCTTATTTGTTGGCCAGCAGATTGTTGAGCTCGGCCATAAAGGTGTCGATGTCTTTGAACTCGCGGTACACAGAGGCGAAGCGGACATAGGCCACCTCGTCTACGGCCTTGAGCCGTTCCATCACCAGCTCACCGATTTCGGAGGAGCTGATTTCCCGCTCCATCTGGTTCTGGATATACTGCTCAATCTCATTGGCCAGATTTTCCAACGTCTGGTAGGGAACAGGGCGCTTCTCACAGGCGCGGATCAGCCCCCCGAGAATTTTATTGCGGTCGAAGCTCTGGCGGCTTCCGTCCTTTTTGATGACCATAATGGGAAGGCACTCCATGGTCTCGTAGGTAGTGAAGCGCTTGTGACACTTCAGGCACTCACGGCGGCGGCGGATGCTGGCACCCTCATCGGCGGGGCGGGAGTCCACTACCTTGCTCTCAAGATAGGAACAATAGGGACATTTCATGGCATACGACCTCCTGTAGCGGGAAAGAATTGGTTTTCCTCATTATAGCACAATCCCTAGGGTTTGAATAGCCTTTTTTCAACGGGTGTGAGGCCGATAAACAGGACTTTCCAGCCGGCAGACAGCCCCGGAAGAGAGGAGCGTTAAACCTCAAACATCAAATCGCCGTAAGTGGGAACGGGCCACATGGACTTGTCCACCAGCAGCTCCAGCTCGTCAATGGGGCGGCGAAGCTTAGCCATCGTGGGAGCCACATAGTCGTGGTAGGTGGCGGCCATCTGGGACATATTGTCCATGGCGTCCACCTGAACAATGAGGGCCTTCAGCTGCTCCAAAGCCTGGTTGGCCTCGCTGATGAGGCTGCTGCACCGGATGAGAAGGGTGCGCTGCACATCGGAACAGGCCTCAGGACAGACGGCCATGGCGGCCAGGGACTGGCTCAGCTGGGTCACATACCGCAGTCCGGTTGGGATGTAGTGCTTGCCTGCCATATGGATCATGGTGCGGGCCTCAATGCGGAGCACCTTAGAATAGGTCTCGAACATGATTTCGGCACGGGATTCCAGCTCGGAGCGGGTGTAGACGCCGAAGCGGGTAAAGAGCTCCACCGCCTTGTCGGTGGTGAGGGCGGGGATGGCGTCCACCATGGAGGGCAGGTTGGGCAGCCCGCGGCGAGCGGCCTCCTCCACCCACTCCTGGGAGTAACCGTTGCCGTTGAAAATGACACGCTGGTGGTCCCGGAGCATATCGTGGATGAGCTCGTAGCAGGCAGAGTCAAAGTCCTCCGCATGTTCCAGCACGTCGGCGGCCTGGCAGAAGGCCTCGGCTACGATGGAGTTGAGGGTGGTGTTGGAATCTGCGATGGAGTCAGAGGAACCGACCATGCGGAACTCGAACTTGTTGCCGGTGAAGGCCAGGGGGGAGGTACGGTTGCGGTCGGTGCCGTCTTTGTTGATGACCGGGACGGTGGACACACCGGAGTCCAGCTTGCCGGAGGTCAGCAGGCGGATGGAGTCTGCGTTGGAGATGATCTGGCTGACCACGTTGTCCAGCTGGTCCCCCAAAAAGATGGAGATGATGGCGGGAGGGGCCTCCTGCGCGCCCAGACGGTGCTCGTTGCCGGGGTTGGCAGCGGAACAGCGCAGCAGGTCAGCGTGGATGTCAACCGCCTTGATGATGCAGGAGAGGACAAGCAGAAACTGGAGATTCTCGTTGGGGGTGTCGCCGGGGTCCAGCAGGTTTTCGCCGGTGTCCGTGCCCAGAGACCAGTTGTTGTGTTTGCCGGAGCCGTTAACGCCGGCGTAGGGCTTCTCGTGGAGCAGACACACCAGACCGTGGCGGGTTGCCACCCGCTTCATGGTCTCCATGGTCAGCTGATTCTGGTCCACAGACAGGTTGCACATGGTAAAGATGGGGGCCAGCTCGTGCTGGGCGGGGGCGGCCTCGTTGTGCTGCGTGGTGGCGGGAATGCCCAGCTTCCACAGCTCCTCGTTTAGGTCCGCCATGAATTTGCCGACGCGGTAACGGATGACACCGAAGTACTGGTCATCCAGCTCCTGGCCCTTGGGGGCCGGGGAGCCGAAAAGGGTGCGGCCGGTGTAGATGAGGTCGCGACGCTTTAGATACTTCTCACGATCCACCAGAAAGTACTCCTGCTCTGCACCCACATAGGGGAACACCCGCTTGGTCTGGTTGTTCCCAAATAGGCGCAGGATGCGGAGAGCCTGAGCGTTGATGGCCTCCATAGAGCGCAGCAGAGGAGTTTTCTTATCCAGTGCTTCGCCGTGGTAGGAGACAAAGATGGTGGGAATACACAGGATCGTGCCGCAGGAATCCTCCTTCACAAAGACGGGGGAGGTCATGTCCCAGGCAGTGTAACCTCTGGCGTAGTGGGTGGAGCGCAGACCGCCGGAGGGAAAGGAGGAGGCGTCCGACTCGCCCATGATGAGCTGCTTGCCGGTAAGACGCAGCAGGGTGTGAAAATCCTCGGGCCGGGAGATGAAGGCGTCGTGCTTCTCGGCGGTGGCACCGGTGAGGGGCTGAAACCAGTGCGTGTAGTGGGTAGCGCCCTTCTCGATGGCCCAGTTCATCATGGCGCTGGCCACGATGTCGGCGGTCGCCATGCTGATGTTTCCACCGTGTTCCATCACGTCCACAACCTCGGCGTAGGCGTGGGAGGGGAGACGCTGCTGCATGACCGACATGCTGAATACATTGGAACCAAAAATTTCGGGAATATTGACGCTCATTAACCATCGACCCTTTCTGAAAAAGCCGCGGTGGTCCGTGGACACCGCTCAAGACTTAAAAAATTAGCAATACCTGCTGATATGGCTGGGTATCAATAGGAAGGATATTACTAAAAACAATATCCTATCCGGTTCCGATTTGCAAGTCTAATTTTCTACGAATCTGGGTGAATTTGGGAGAAACTTACTTGTGAAAGATGTTATTGCAGTCTAGACACGGGAGAAAACGCATAGAGTGCAGAGAGCAGACGCGCTGTATGACGTAAAAAAAGGAGGAAGAACTGTGCAATTTACAAAAATGGAGGGGCTTGGGAACGATTACATCTACCTCAACTGCATGACCTGGGAGCCGGAGGACCTGCCCGGACTGGCGGTTAGGCTCAGCGACAGACACTTTGGACCGGGGGCGGACGGTCTGATCTGTGTAAAACCAGGTCAGTACGGAGATTTTACCATGGAGATGTATAATGCCGACGGTTCCAGAGGAGCCATGTGTGGAAACGGAATCCGATGCCTGGGCAAATATGTCTACGACCGGGGACTGACCCGGAAACGCTGTCTCACCATTGATACCGATGCCGGCCCCAGAGAGCTGGAGCTGGCGGTCCAGGCGGGGGTGGTCAGCTCGGTGACTGTGGATATGGGGGCCGCCACGCTGCTGCCGCCGGTGCGGATCGACTGGGAAGGGGAGGAATTGGTGGTCTACCCGGTGCTGGTGGGAAACCCTCACGGGGTGGTGTTCTGTGCCAACCCTGACGACTACCCGCTGGAGCAGCTGGGGCCGGCGCTGGAATGGCATCCTGCCTTAGGCCGGCGGTCAAACGTGGAATTGGTGTCGGTGACCGGGGAGGACCGGCTTAAAATCCGGGTATGGGAAAGGGGCAGCGGTGTCACTATGGCCTGCGGCACGGGGGCCTGCGCCGCCTTTGGAGCGGCCAGGAAGGCCAAACTCTGTTCCCGGCTTGTGACTGCCCGTCTGCCCGGTGGGGAACTGCTGCTGGAAGAGAAAAACGGCAGCATCTATATGACCGGTCCGGCCAGAACGGTATACGAGGGCGAACTGCCCGAATAAGTGGGGATTGACAAGCGGGGCAAAAACGGTGATAATGGTGAAAATGGACGGTCCTTTAAAGTGAAAAAGTGCACCGCCAGCGAATGAACATGAAGGAGTTAACGGTATGGTCAAGATCAATGAAAATTTTCTGAAGCTGCCTGGCAGCTACCTCTTTTCTGAGGTGGCCCGACGCATCAGCGTCTATACGGCGGAGCACCCAGGCACCCAGATCACCAAACTGTCGATCGGCGATGTGACCCGGCCTCTGGTCCCTGCCGTGGTGGAGGCGATGCATCAGGCTGTTACCGAGATGGGCACTTACGAGGGCTTCCACGGCTATGGTCCTGAGCAGGGTTATCCCTTCCTCCGGGAGGCCATCGCCAAGTTCGACTACAACGATCGCGGCATCGACATCAAGCCGGAGGAAATCTTCGTGTCCGATGGTGCCAAGAGCGACTGCGGAAACCTGGGGGATATCTTCGGCGTGGACAACGTGGTGGCTGTGTGCGACCCCGTGTACCCCGTCTACGTAGACTCCAACGCCATGGCCGGCCGTGCCGGTGACTTCAACGAGGAGCTGGGCCGGTGGAACAAGCTCATCTATATGCCCTGCGTGGAGGAAAACAACTTTACTCCCGCACCGCCCAAGGAGCAGGCCGACCTCATTTATCTCTGCTTCCCGAACAACCCAACCGGTGCGATGGCCACCCGTGAGCAGCTGAAGGTTTGGGTGGACTACGCCAACCAGAACGGTTCCGTTATCCTCTATGACTCCGCCTATGAGGCATTCATCACCGACGAGGATGTGCCCCACTCCATCTTTGAGATCGAGGGTGCCCGTACCTGCGCCATCGAGTTCCGGTCCTTCTCCAAGACCGCCGGATTCACCGGAAACCGCTGTGCCTACACCGTGGTGCCCATGGAGCTGGAGCGGGGCGGTGCCAAGCTGAACCGGCTGTGGAACCGCCGTCAGTGCACCAAGTTTAACGGCGTGCCCTATGTGGTCCAGCGCGGTGCTGCGGCCATCTACACCCCCGAGGGACACAAGCAGGTGATGGAGTCCATCGCCTACTACCAGAATAACGCCAAGGTCATTCTGGAGGGCCTGTCCGACTCCGGTCTGCAGTGCTTCGGCGGCGTCAACGCCCCCTATATCTGGCTGAAAACTCCGGACGGAATGGGCTCCTGGGACTTCTTTGATTATGTGCTGGACCGCGCTAACGTGGCCACCACCCCCGGTGCGGGCTTTGGCCCCAGCGGTGAGGGCTATATCCGCCTGACCGCGTTCGGCGATGCCGAGGCCACAAAGCAGGCCGTGGAGCGCTTTAAGGCCATTCTCTGAACAACTGGCAGGAAAACGAAAACTCCGTACCGAGCTTCGGTACGGAGTTTCTGCTTTATAGGATATTCACGATATTGGGCAGTTCCATCTCACCTAAAATACGCAGCTGCACCAACACGTCCTGGTTGATTGGGGCGTACTCATCGATGCTGTGGCACACAAGTGTCTCCTCTGCCTGCGCCATGTTCCGGGTGACCTGGTCCACGTCCCGGTGGCTGAGTACCGTTTTCAAATAAGATTCGCGCTCTGACCAGCTTTTTCTGGCCTGCCGGGTAAGCGTCAGCGCCTGATCCCAGTTTTCGTCCTGCGCCAGGGACTGAGCCTGTTCCAGCTGTGCCGCGGTCTCCGACATGACGGCATGGATGTGGAAGGCGTTCCACAGACAGCCGCCAAGCAGGACCAGAAGCAGGGCAGAGCACCCCAAAAGCCGCTTCAAAGGATCTCCTCCTTTCGGGACAGATAGATCGTATCGTACCGGTCGCTGAGAAACAGGAACACGTCCTGTGGGCCGTGGCAGTGGCGCGCGGCCAGCTGCTTGTCCAGCCAATTTCGATCCCGGCCGAGAGCGGTCAGGTTGTGATCCAGCACCCGGCCGTCACTGATGAGCACCAGGGGCAGCCCGGCTTTGGATACCGGCACATTCAGCAGCTGAGGGGTGATGGGCTTCTGGTCGGGGTAGGGGAGAACGGACAGCCGCCCATTGGTCTCCAAAATGGCGTACTGAATCGTATTCAAGTCGGCATAGCCCTGGCCCCGCAGCTCTTCCAGCAGCTCATCCACGGTAAGCCGGTTGCGGGCCATTTCACACTGATTCAGCTTCCCCTCCCGGATGATGATGCTGGGCCGCCCGCACATAAGGGCCCGGAACCGGACATTTTTCATGGTGAGGACGGACAAAATCATGGTCATGGCCAGCAGCGTGAGAATGGGAATGAGACCGGACAGCAGCGGAATGGCAAAATCCTGCATGGGTACCGAGGCCAGATCTGCGATGATGAGCGACAGCACCAGCTCGGACGGCTCCAGCTCGCCGACCTGACGTTTTCCCATGAACCGAATGCCGGTGATAATGACAATGTAAAGGATGACAGCGCGGATAAATCCGTTGAACACAGGATACACCCCCTGAACATAAGCGTGATTTCGAAACGGATGATGCTTTCTTGTACAAGTATGTCCGAAGAAACAAGAACGATTCTGAGCAAAATGAAAAAATCTCAAAAAAGTGGGCGGACCCCCCTTGAAAAATCAGGCGAATTTCGGTAGAATAACTAGAACGATTTTAAGGAATCTATAAGTACTGGAATGAAAGGCGTGTGAAAAACATGAAAGCGACCTTGATTCTGGAAAACGGAAGCATTTTTTCCGGCACCAGCATTGGTAGCACTTCTGATCGGATCTGTGAATTGGTTTTCAACACTTCTATGACCGGCTATCAGGAGCTTTTGACCGACCCCTCCTACATGGGTCAGGGCGTGGTCATGACGTATCCTCTGATCGGCAACTATGGCGTAAACAGCGAGGACAACGAGTCCCGCCGCCCCTGGGTTGAGGCGGTGGTTATTCGTCATTTGTCTCCCCGTGGCAGCAATTTCCGCTGTGAGGGCGATCTGGGCACTTATCTGAAGAAACATGATATTGCCGGTATCGAGGATGTCGATACCCGTGCATTGACTAAAATACTCCGCAATCAGGGGAGCATGAATGCTATGCTCACCTGTGCGGAGCATTTTAATGTCGCGGAGGCCCTGCAGGCCATCAAAGCGTACAAAATCGAGCACGCTGTGGCCAAGGTCACCCGTCAGGAGCCCGAGTGCTTCGAGGCTCTGGGTGAGGAGAAGCACCATGTGGCTTTGCTGGACTACGGCGTCACCAACCATGTGATCGAGTGCCTGTGCTGCCGCGGCTGCAAGGTTACCGCCCTGCCCGCCGACACCGCGGCTGAGGCCATCCTGGCCGGCGGCTATGACGGCGTGATGCTCTCCAACGGCCCCGGCGATCCTGCCGAGAACGTGGAGGCCATCGCCCAGGTGAAGAAGCTCTATGAAAGCGACCTGCCCATTTTCGGCATTGGTCTGGGCCACCAGCTGCTGGCTCTGGCCACGGGTGCCAAGACCGGGCGCATGGCTTACGGTCACCGCGGCAGCAGCTGCCCCGTCAGAGACCTGGAACTGAACCGCGTGTTCATCACCGGTCAGAACCACGGCTACGAGGTGCTGGCTGACAGCATTGATCCCGCTGTGGCTGAGGTGAGCCACATCAACGTGAACGATAAGAGTGTTGAGGGGCTGCGCTATAAGCGTGCCAACTGCTTCAGCACCCAGTACCATCCGGAGGCAAACACCGGCCCCAAGGACGTGGAGTATCTCTACAATCGTTTCGTTGCATCTATGGGAGGTGACAAGTAATGCCTAAGAATCCTGAAATTAAGAAGGTCCTGGTGCTGGGCTCCGGCCCCATCGTCATCGGCCAGGCCGCTGAGTTCGACTACGCCGGCACGCAGGCTTGCCGCGCACTGAAGGAGGAGGGCCTGGAGGTCGTCCTGGTCAACTCCAACCCCGCCACCATCATGACGGATAAGGACATTGCTGACCATGTCTATATCGAGCCGCTGAATATGCCCTCTGTGATCCAGGTCATCGAGAAGGAGCGTCCCGACTCCATTCTGCCCACGCTGGGCGGCCAGACCGGTCTGAACCTGGCCATGGCCCTCCACGAGAACGGCACCCTGGAAAAGTACGGTGTGCGCCTGCTGGGCACCAGCCCCGAGTCCATCCGCAAGGCCGAGGACCGTCAGGGCTTCAAGGACTGCATGGAGTCCATTAACCAGCCCTGTGTCACCTCTCTGGTTGTGGAGAGCGTGCAGGACGCGGTGGATTTCGCCGAGGAGATCGGCTACCCCGTCATTGTCCGTCCTGCTTACACCCTGGGCGGCACCGGCGGCGGCATCGCCTATGACCGCCGCTCCCTGGAGGAGATCTCCGAGCGCGGCATTAACCTCAGCCGTGTCGGTCAGGTCCTGATCGAGCGCTGCATCTCCGGCTGGAAGGAAATCGAGTTTGAGGTCATGCGTGACTCCGCGGGCAACGCCATCACCGTCTGCTCGATGGAGAACATCGACCCCGTCGGTGTCCACACCGGCGATTCCATCGTGGTTGCCCCCACGCAGACCCTGGCCAACCGGGAGTACCAGATGCTCCGTTCCGCCGCTCTGGACATCATCTCCGCGCTGGAGATCGAGGGCGGCTGTAACTGCCAGTTCGCGCTGAACCCTGACAGCTATGAGTACGCCGTGATCGAGGTTAACCCCCGCGTGTCCCGTTCCTCTGCCCTGGCCTCCAAGGCTACCGGCTACCCCATCGCTAAGGTGGCTGCCAAGGTGGCCCTGGGTTACACCCTGGACGAGATCAAAAACGCCGTGACCGGCACCACCACCGCCTGCTTTGAGCCCACCATTGACTACTGCGTGCTGAAGATTCCCCGCCTGCCCTTCGATAAGTTCACCACCGCCAGCCGCACGCTGGGTACCCAGATGAAGGCCACCGGCGAGGTTATGGCCATTGCCAACTCCTTTGAGGGTGCCCTGATGAAGGCCATCCGCTCTCTGGAGCTGAATGTGCGCGCGCTGAAGCTGGACAAGCTGGAGGGTCTCTATACCGACGAGATCGAGGATATGCTGGTCAACGTCACCGATGAGCGCCTGTTCGTGGTGGCCGAGGCTCTGCGCCGCGGGTTCTCCCCCCAGAAGATCAACCACATCACCAAGATGGATATCTGGTTCCTGGACGGCTTTAAGCGTATTATCGACATGGAGGAGGAGCTGAAGCTCTGCAAGGGCGCACCCTCTGCCGATACCCTGAAGCGCGCCAAGGAGATGTGCTTCGCCGACAGCTACATCGGTACTCTGTGCGGCATGAAGCAGGCCGAGGTCAAGGCCCTGCGTGAGCGCTACGGCATCATTCCCTCCTTCAAAATGGTGGACACCTGTGCCGCTGAATTTGACGCTCAGACCCCCTATTACTACTCCACCTATGACGGCGAGAACGAGGCTGTGGACACCAACGACAAGAAGAAGGTCCTGGTGCTGGGCTCCGGCCCGATCCGTATCGGCCAGGGCATCGAGTTTGACTACTGCTCCGTCCACTCCGTCTGGGCATTTAAGAAGATGGGCTACGAGACCATCATCGTCAACAATAACCCCGAAACCGTTTCCACCGACTTTGACGTGGCCGACAAGCTCTATTTTGAGCCTCTGACCGCCGAGGATGTGCAGAACATCGTGGAGCAGGAGAAGCCCTGGGGCGCCGTTGTTCAGTTTGGCGGCCAGACCGCCATCAAGCTGGCAAAGGCCCTCACCGACATGGGTGTCCGCATCCTGGGCACCTCCTCCGACGGCGTTGACGCCGCCGAGGACCGCGAGCGTTTTGACGAGATCCTGAACAAGTGCGGCATTCCCCGCGCCAAGGGACGCACCGTGTTTACCACCGAGGAGGCTCTGGAGGCCGCTCACGCACTGGGTTACCCCGTGCTGGTCCGTCCCTCTTACGTTCTGGGCGGCCAGGGCATGGAGATCGCCTACTCCGACCGCAACATCGAGGAGTTCATGCGGATCATCAACATGACGGTCCAGGAGCACCCCATCCTGATTGATAAATATCTGATGGGCCGTGAGCTGGAGGTCGATGGCGTGTTCGACGGCGAGGATATCCTGATCCCCGGCATTATGGAGCACGTGGAGCGTGCCGGTGTTCACTCCGGCGACTCCATTGCGGTCTATCCTCCGCTGCATCTGGAGGAGAAGCACCGCCAGCTGATTCTGAAGCACACCAAGAACATGGCCAAGCACCTGGGCGTCATCGGCCTGATTAACGCCCAGTATATCCTGTTCGAGGATGACATCTACGTCATCGAGGTCAACCCCCGCTCTTCCCGTACCATCCCCTATATCTCCAAGGTCACCGGTGTTCCCATCATCGACTTGGCTACCCGCGTCATGCTGGGCGAGAAGCTGGCCGACATGGAGTATGGCACCGGCCTGTACAAGGAGGCCAGCTACTACGCGGTCAAGGCCCCTGTATTCTCCTTTGAGAAACTGACCGACGTGGATACCGGCCTTGGCCCCGAAATGAAGTCCACCGGCGAGGTTCTGGGTCTGGCTGAGTCCTTCCCCCAGGCCCTGCTGAAGGCATTCAAGGGCGCTGGTATGCGCGCTCCCAAGAAGGGCGGACGCATCATCATCACCGTCAAGGACGAGGATAAGAAGGAGATCATCCCCATCGCCAAGGGCTTTGAGGAGATGGGCGTGGAGCTGTTTGCCACTTCCGGCACCTGCGATGCGCTGACGGAGGCAGGCGTGAACTGCAAACGTGTGAACCGCGTGTCTCAGGCCCACCCCAATATCCTGGATATGATCGCCTCCGGAACGGTGGACTTGATCATCAACACCCCCACGAAGGGCCGCAAGCATGACACCGACGGCTTCAAGATCCGCCGCTCCGCTGTGGAGCACTCCGTTGGCTGTCTGACCGCCATCGATACCGCCCGCGCTCTGCTGACCGTCCGTCAGGAGGGCTGCAGTGAGGAATTGACCCCCATCGACATCACCGAAATCTAATGGCTTAAAAAGCGTCCGCTGCGTACGCAGCGGACGCTTTTCTTAGGCCGGAGAACAGGAAGCTGCAAAGCCGAGTGAGCGCAATAAACGCTCGCTCGGCTTTTTCTTCTGCCGCCGGTCCACGCTTTGGCGGCACAAACGAACAGAACCGGCACAGCCCTGAGGCTGTGCCGGTTCAAACGATACATATGCATGGTTAGGTTACAAGCTGCACCCTGAACGTTATGAGAGCTGAGCCGGTTCCGCTTCGCTTCTATGCTTGGTGCGTCTGTGTTTCTTCCAAAGGAGAATCCCAATGACAACGGCACCGCCGCTCAGCAGAATCAGACAGAGCGTTAGGGCGGAGCTGACAGGATGTGCCACCAGACAAATCTGTACGTCCTGGCCTTCCAGCTCTGCGCGCAGGAAGCTCCCCTCCCGGGTGGTGTTCAGTTCCTTCCAGCTGCCGTCCTCCTGGAGGAGGAGCAGCTTGCCGCCGTTTGCATGCTCGGGCAGCGCCACACGGATGGCGGTGAAGTCGGTGTCACACTGGATGTGAAGGGCAGTGCCCTTTTCCACAGCAACCGTGCCGTCGCTGACAGTAAGCTTGTCGTCAGGGGAGAAAACGCCCTCCGCCAGTACGGTGCCGTCGTCGCTTGCAATGGCGGTTTGCAGGGGAACATAGCTGGCTTCCACTTGTGCGTCAAAGAGGAGATGATCCTTGTCAAAGTCGCTCCAGCGGCCGTGAAATCCCGCCCGAGCCGGAACTTCCGGGATCTGCTCGGGCTGGACCTGGCTGCCGTAGGGGACGCTGAGACGGGAAATCACCTTGTCCTCTGCCACAAAGGTGAGGGTAAGGCTCTGAAAGTCCTTGGGGGTTCCGGGCTGGGCAATGAACTCCTCGTAGGAGAGGGGAAATGCCTTGCCCTGGTAGCTGATGCCGTCTGAGCCGCCCAGAGTCTCGCTGACAAAGGTGTTTTTCGTGAGGGTGCTGCCGTGATCGGGCTCGCCCACGATGGCACCGATATAGGAGGAAGCGCCGTCGATCAGGACCAGGGAGCGGCAGGAACGCACATCAGAGGCAAAGCCCGCAATGCCGCCCACGCGCTTGGTACCAGACAGAGCACACTTGGCCCAGCAGTCCCGGATGATCGCGCTGGAATAGCCGCAGATGCCGCCGACATACTCGCCGTCCGTGCTTTTCACAGGGCCGTAGCTCTGGCAGCCAACGGCCACGCCCAGATCCATCCGGCCAACCAGACCACCCACTTGATCCTTTCTGGCGGTGACAGGGCCGCGGTTGATACAGTCCTGAAGGATAACGCGGGTGATGAATTGAAACTTTGCCGATCGCTTGCCCTGGTCGGTGATATCGTCCTCCGGGTCGAAGTCGTACTCGATGGCCATCGCACCTGCCACGCCACCGATGTTCACGTCACCGGCCACTGTGCCGGTGTTGCTGCAAGTATGAACCTTGCCATGGGTGGCAGAGGACAGGTTCTCGTCGGAGGCGTCCTCCACCACATCGGTGGTTCCCACGTTCTCACGGGCGCTGCGGAGTACATCCGCAACCGCGGAAAACTGGTCGTTGATGCGGTTTAACCAGCCGGACAGCTCATCGCCGCCCTGATTGGTGGCCTGATTGATGGCTTCCAGCTTGTCGTTCACGGAGGTCAGGGTATCACGGAACATGTCCTCCTTCTCGTGGAAGGAGGGGTCCAGCTTGGGCAGCTCCAGCTGCGGCAGGTCCGCCTGCTCATCCACGATATCACGCAGGCTGCCCAGCACACTGGTGATATGACTGCTCCCGGAGGAGAGCTCGTCCAGTGCGCCCCGCATCTCACGGATGCAGTCGCTTACGGTTGCCTGCGCCTGGCCAAGATGCGTTACAGCAGAGGACAGCTCATCCAACGCCTGGCCGGCCTGATCGACGGACTGGGGAAGGTAATTCAGAATGGAAAATACAGTCGAGAGAGCGTGCTCCAGTTCCGGGGAGAAATCGGTCAGAGGAACGGGAACGCCGGTGAGCAGGATACGGAAAGCGCGGTCCATATCGTCCAGCGCCTTGCGCAGATGCGTTTCCGCGCTGGCAAGTGAGGGGTCCACGTCTCCGGCCGCAGCCAGAACGTCGTCCAGCTGGTCCAGCGCGCGGTTGAAGCGGGAGGAGGCAGACTCCATGTCGGAGGCCACCGGCTTCAGCTGCTCGAGGACCCGGTCTGCCCGACGTGAAAGCTCATTGACCGTGTCCACAGCACCGCCGCCCAGATCCTCCACGTCGTCCAGCAGGGAGCCGGCCTGCTCCTTGGCGTCCTGCACATATCCGGTCAGGTCGCTGATATGGCCGGACAGCAGGCGCCGGGTGGCATCGGTACTGTCCAGAGTGCTGCCCATGAGGGAGCTGAGGTTATCCAGCTCTCTAGAAAGCTTCTGGAGGGTGTCCTCTTCATAGCGCAGCAGCGTGTATGGCTCCATTTGCCCCACAATGCCGCCTACATCCTTTCGGCCCTGGACCAGGCCGCTGTTGGTGCAGCCGGTCATGTAACCGGCCTGACGGCCCGCCACGCCGCCCACGTTGTAGCCGGTGTGCGGGTAGCCGACGGGACCCAGGTTGGTGCAGTCCTTCAAAACGCCATTGGAGTAGCCCACGACACCACCGGTGTCGGTACAGGCGGGCATATTTTGGGTGTTGTTCAGATCGCCCCAGTCAACGCTCTCGGGGCGGGGGGCTACCGTGGACTCACGGTTGTTGATCTGGGCGGCGCTGCGGCAGGCGATGAGCGTACCGTAGTTGGCACCTGCCACACCGCCGGTGTTGTGCTCACCGGCAATGAGGCCGGAGCGATTGACACACCGGACCAGCTGACCGGTCGCGCTGTTCACACCGACAATACCGCCCACGTTTGTGGCGCCGGATACGTCACCCTGGAAGGTACAGCCCTCCACAGTGCCTTCGTTGACACCCGCGATACCACCCACAGTGCTGGATACGCCAGAGGGCTTAATGCTGCCCCGGAGGGACAGATCCCGAACGTGCCCACCCTCCTGGACGTAGCGGAAGAGCCCCTGGTGGTCGCCCTCATCCGAGAGTGAGAAATCGGTTATGACGTGGTTGCGGCCATCAAAGGTGCCGCCGAACGTGGGGATGGAGGGGCAGCCGGTCAGCTCCAGATCCTGGTCCAGCACCACCACTTTATCCTGGGACCAGGAGTCCAGACGGCAGTTGGCAGCAAGCGTTTCCCAGTCCTCGCGGGAGGCAATGTGGATCACGCTGCCTTCCGCTTTGACGGCCAGAGCACCGGGAGCACACAGCCCCGTCAGCAGGGCAAGGGAGAGGAGAAGGGCGGGCAGCCGCCGAGCGAAACGATGGTTATTCATGGCGCGCCTCCTTTTTTTCGCTGGGTTCCGGTAATTCGTTTTCTTTTTGCTCCGGGTGCTCCTCAATGGTCCCGGAGTCCACCATGGCGGACAGGGAGCCTTGGATGGTGCCGTGAATCTCGGCATCCACCACACCGCTCACATAGCCGCGCACGCGGCCATGGACACGGAGTGTACCGCTGGCCCGCTTGGCGGTCACAGGGGGTTTTAGGATGAAGGAAGTTTTTTCAATGATGGTGTCGCCCAGCACCAGAATCTGGGGCAGAACGCCCATGACCAGCAGCATGGAGATGATCGTTCCCCGTCCCAGACACTGACCAATGCCGGTGATGGCGGGTTCAGAGGTGAGGAAATAGATCAGAATACCGGCGGCACTCAGTATGGTACCCGAGGTGGCGATGGTGGGAAAGGCCAGATTCAGCGCCTCCACAATGGCCTCCTTACTGCTCATGCGCTGTTTTAGATCAATATAGCGGCTGGAGATGACAATGGCGTAGTCGATGTTGGCACCCATCTGGATCGAACTGACGATCAGGCTGCTTAGGAAGAACAGGTTGCTCTGCATGATGTAAGGGAAGGAGAAGTTAATCCAGATACTGCCCTGAATGACCAAAATCAGCAGCACCGGCAGACCGGCAGACCGGAACGTAAACACAAGCACGATGATGACAAACAGGGCGGACAGTACGCTAATCAGCACGTTGTCCCGCTGGAAGGAGGTGGATAGATCCAGGTCACTGGTGGAGTCGCCAACTAGAAGGACCGAATCATAGTATTTTTCACCTACCCGGTGGAGCTGGCTCAGGTAATCGAAGGTCTCCTGGCTCTCCTCGGGCAGGTCCAGCTCCAGCAGAATTCGGCTGTGAGCCGATCCGGCCAGCTGGGCCTTGGCATCCACCAGCTGGTCGTAGATGTCGTCCAACATATCGGACAGCTCACCGTCCAGCGTAATGTACCCTTCGTCCACCTGGTCATGGATGAAAAAGATCATATCAATGAGAGGTACGCCAAATTCATCCAAACCGCCCACAATTTTTCCGTATTTTCCCTGATCGGCGGCGTAAGCGGCGTATAGGAGCTTTACCGTATCGTAATCGAAATCGAGGAGCTCGGCCAGCTGTCGGGGCCGCAGGGTGTCGGTAAGCATATAGCCGTCCATAGCCTCGATGTTGGAAAGGCCCATTGCGGTATCCACGTGCTCCATGCGGCTCAGCTCAGACAGCAGGGCCTGTTCCTTGGCGTAATCACCGGCGGGCACCAGCATGGCCAGAATGTTTTCGCTGCCGAAGGTCGAGTCGATCCGCTCCTGCGCAATCTGATCCTCGTTCTGTCGGAAGGTGTGCAGAGTGGAGTAGCCATACACATAGGGGCATTTGGAGGACAGGAAAAACGCGCCCACGACCAACAGGGCAAAGAGGGGAGGCACCACATAGCGGGTCTTGACCACCATGCGGCCCCAGAGAGAGATTTTGGGGATAAAGCTGTGATGGTGGGTCTTATCCATACCCTTGGAGAAGAGCATCAGCAGTCCTGGCATCAGGGTAAAGACGGACAGCAGACTGAGAAGAATGGCCTTGATCAGTACCACGCCCATGTCATACCCCAACCGGAACTGCATAAAGGTCATAGCCAGCAAACCGGAGATGGTGGTGAGGGAGGAACCCGCGATTTCGGGGATGGACTTGCTCAGGGCGTTGATACAGGCTTCCCGGGCGGAGTGGTACTCCCGTTCCTCGGTGAAGCGGTGGCATAGAATGATCGCGTAGTCGATGGCCAGTGCCAGCTGCAAGATGACGGCCACAGAGTTGGTGACAAAGGAGATCTCGCCCATCAGGAAGTTGGTGCCCATGTTCAGCAGGGCCGCGGCACCGAAGGTAAGCAGCAGCACGGGGACCTCAAGATAGGTTTTAGAGGTAAAGAGCAATACGGTGATGATGATGAAAACGGCCACCACCATGACAATGGCAATCTCCTGGCCCAGTCGGTCGACCGTGCCGGTGCCGACCTCCGTGTTGATGTAGTAGTCAAGCCCGTCCAGAGCCTCTGTTACACCCTCCTTCGCCTGGGCGCTGATGGGGTCCTCCGCCTCGCCGTCAAAGGTGAGGGAGAAGAGAGCGGAGGCGTGGCGGTAGTAATCGCTCAGGATGCTCTCGGAGTTGTCCGGATCGTAGAACTCCACAGAGGTGACGCCGGGGATCTGCGCCAGGGTCTCCCGGAGCGCCAGTGCCTTACCAAGGGAAATGTTATCTACCATGACCCGGGCTGTGGCGTATGTGGTGAACTCGTTTTCCATAATGGTGAGGCCCTGCCGGGTCTCGGTCTCAGGCGGGAGATAGGCGGTGATATCGTCGTTGGTCTTGACCCAGCCGGTGGAGACCAGGCAGAATATGCCGGCGGCAATAAAAAATAGGAAGAAGATGTTCCGTTTATCGACGATAAAGGTAGACACCTTCTCCCAGATGGTTGACTTCTTTTCACTGCTCACAAAACTTCGCTCCATTCTTTGCGGGGATAGATCGGAATCAGACTCTGTTGTGCCATCTAGGATTATAGGAGCCGTGTCCAGCTCCGTCAAGAGATATATGGTACGAAGTGGGGGAAAATCACCTGTTTTAAAGTAATTTTAATAGAATTTAATCCCTGTTTTCGGGAATTAGGCGTATAGTAGAAACTAGGCAGAGTGTTGCCACTTGTGGTGTCTGCCAGAAGCGATGGAGGGCGATCAAGCATGAAAAAATGGACGGCGAACGAAGTTGTTTCGATTCCGAATCTGATGGGGTATTTTCGCATTTTGCTAATTCCGCTGTTCTGCTGGCTCTACCTCAACGCGGAGACCACCCGCGACTTTTTTCTGGCCGCGCTGGTGGTGATGATATCCAGCCTGACAGACCTCTTTGACGGCATGGTGGCCCGGAACTTCAACATGGTCACAGACCTGGGAAAAATTGTGGACCCGGTGGCCGACAAGCTGACCCATGCCGCGCTGGCGATCTGCCTGGCCACGCGCTACCCGCTTATGTGGCTGCTCATCACGTTGATGGTGATGAAGGAGGCCTACATGGGGATCATGGGCATCATCCTGCTGCGAAAGGGCAGAATGCTGAACGGGGCCATGTGGTTTGGCAAGGTGTGCACCGCTTCTCTGTTTATAGGTATGCTGGTGCTGTTCCTGTGCCCGGAGCTGGACATCACCGTGGTAGACACCATCATCGGGGTGCTGATGGTGGTCATGCTGTTCACCCTCTGCAACTATGTGCCTGTGTTCCGCAGGCTGCTGCGTGAATGTCGTGCCGGACAATAAAAAGGAAGTGGGAGTTCTTTTGTGAAAGAGCTCCCACTTCCTTTTTGATTGGAGCTAAAAAAAGTAAAGTATCACAAAAAATAAAAAGCTGTCGGGAAAGGGTGGACGGCGGGGGAACGTGGGTGCTATACTCAAAAGGATCGAAATTGAGAGGAGAGGTTCCTTTGGAGAAAAAACGTATCATTCAGGTGGACGAGAAGGTCCCCATGACCCAGCTGATCCCCCTGAGCATCCAGCACGTCTTTGCCATGTTCGGCGCGTCTGTGCTGGTCCCAATTCTGTTCGGCATCCACTCCGGTGTGGTGCTGCTGATGAACGGTGTGGGCACCCTTTTGTTCATCGTTCTGACGCGAGGCAAGGCCCCCGCTTATCTGGGTTCCAGCTTTGCCTTTCTGGCCCCTGCGGGTGTTGTGATCTCAGAGCTTGGCTTTGAGTACGCACAGGGCGGCTTTGTGGTAGTAGGCCTGTTGGGTTGTGTGCTGGCGTTTGTGGTATATAAGTTCGGCACCGACTGGATCGACGTGGTTCTGCCGCCTGCCGCTATGGGCCCTGTGGTGGCACTTATTGGTCTGGAGCTGGCTTCCAACACCGTCAAAGGCGGAGCCATCGGTGCTGACCTGATGGCGGTGAACCCAAACGGCGGGCTGATGATTTCCCCCACCATGGAGATGGGCGATGTGGTGGTTTTCGCTGTCACCCTGGGCGTGGCCGTGTTTGGCTCTGTGCTGTTTCGCAAGTTCTTTTCCGTCATTCCGCTGCTGGTGGCCATGATCTGCGGCTATATTACCGCTGTTTTTGCCGGTGTCGTTGACTTCAGCCCCATGAAGGATGTGTCCCTCTTTACCGTGCCCCACTTCCAGCTGGCGAAGTTCGACCTGAACGCCATTTTGACCATTGTCCCCGTGCTGCTGGTGATTACAGCGGAGCACATCGGACACCAGGTGGTCACCGGAGAAATCGTGGGCCGTGACCTGCTGAAGGACCCTGGACTTCACCGCTCTCTGCTGGGGGATAACCTGTCCTCTGCCATCTCCGGTTTCCTGGGAAGCGTTCCTACCACGACCTACGGCGAAAACATCGGCGTCATGGCGGTGACCGGTGTCTATTCGGTGCAGGTCATTGCCGGGGCGGCGGTCATCTCCATTCTGATGGCCTTTGTAGGCCCGCTGTCCGCCTTTATTACCACCATCCCGGGTGACGTGATTGGCGGCATTACCTTCCTGCTGTATGGCATGATTGGCACGTCCGGCCTGCGTATCCTGGTGGACAAGCAGGTGGACTACGGCAAGAACCGCAACCTGATCCTGACATCTGTGGTTTTCGTGGCTGGTCTGTCCGGTTTGCAGCTTCATTTCGGCAGCGTGTCCATCACGGGTATGACGCTGGCCGCGGTCACGGCCGTGGTCATCAGCCTGATGTTCCATCTGCTGGATCGGGCCAAGCTGCTTAACGACTGAAGAAACCAACGGTCCAGACAATCTATTTTGATAGCCGGAAGGGCGCTCCACCTGCAAAATGCAGGCGGAACGCCCTTCCGTTTTGTCTTATATTCGCTTTGCTGGACCCTGTAGAATGGGATGCAGCTGATACGCTGTGGCGGTCTGCTGCAGAAAATTACTTCTTTCGCATGGCGTGGACAACCTTGAAGAGCTGAATCACCACGGTGGGGAGGAGCGCCAGCAGAGCAATCTCGCCCATGTGGGTCAGGTTGAACAGAGGGGATACCTCAAACAGACCGGACAGACCGGGGATGAACAGCACGGACAACAGAAGCACTACACCAGTAAAGAAGGCCGCGACGGAGTACTTGTTGGAGGAGAACTTCAGCTTGAAAATGGACTCGGAGCCGCGGCAGTTGAAGCCATGGAACAGGCGGGCCAGCGTCAGGGTGGAGAAAGCCATGGTAGAGGCCAGCGCAGCGTTTCCGTTCTGATAGCCCAGATAGAAGGCGGCCATGGTGGAAACGGCAATGAGCAGACCCTGGGCACCGATGAGGCCCATCAGAGACCGATCCAGAATCGGCTCCTTGGGGTCACGGGGCTTCTGATCCAGCAGACCGCGCCGGGCGGGCTCCATGCCAATGGCAATGGCGGGCAGGGAGTCAGTCAGCAGGTTGATAAACAGCAGATGGACAGGGGCAAACGGAACGGGAAGGGCCATAATGGAGGCGTACAGCACGCAGAGAATACCGGCCGTGTTGCCGGACAGCAGGAACTGAATGGCATTTTTGATGTTGGCGTAGACGCTGCGGCCGTTGACGACGGCCTTCACAATGGTGGCGAAGTTGTCATCGGTCAGAATCATGGAAGCGGCGTCCTTGGAAACCTCGGTTCCAGTGATGCCCATAGCCACACCAATGTCGGCCTTCTTCAGCGCGGGGGCATCGTTAACGCCGTCACCGGTCATAGACACGATGCAGCCGCGGCGCTGCCAGGCATTGACAATGCGGATCTTGTGCTCGGGGGAGACGCGGGCATAGACGGAGATCTTAGGCAGGTGCTCGTCCAGGTCCCGGTCGGACATGGCATCAAGCTCCATGCCGGACACTGCCTCATCGCCCTGCTTTAGAATACCAAGCTGGTGGGCAATGGCGGCGGCGGTGACCTTGTGGTCGCCGGTAATCATAATGGTGCGGATTCCGGCGCGGCTGGCGTCAGCCACGGCCTGAATAGCCTCGGGACGGGGGGGATCGATCATGGAGATCAGGCCGATGAAGGTCAGGTCGTTCTCGTCCGCCAGATCCAGGGGACGGATGGAGTCAATCTCGCGGTAGGCGAAGGCCAGCACACGCAGACCCTGGGTAGACAGCTCCATGTTGACCCGGGAGATCTCCTCCTTGCGCTCAGGGGTCAGCTCCACCTTGCCCTCGCGGGTGAGCAGGTACTTGGAGCGGTCCAGCAGCACGTCGATGGCGCCCTTGGTGAATACCGTGGGGGTGCCGTCGATGTCGTGGAGGGTGCTCATAAGCTTGCGGTCAGAGTCAAAGGCCAGCTCGCTCAGACGGGGGTGCTGGTCGCGGTAAGAAATCTCGTCCACGCCGAATTTGTCACCCAGCAGGACCAGAGCCACCTCGGTGGGGTCGCCGATGGAGACGCCGTCGTTCTCGGTGGCATCGGAGGCCAGAATCGCGGCCTTCAGCAGCAGGCGCTGGACGTCGTTGACCAGATCCAGGTCATGGCCCTCCAGCAGCGAGCCGTCGGCATAGATCTTCTGGGGGGTCATTTTATTCTGGGTCAGAGTGCCGGTCTTATCCGAGCAGATGACGCTGACGGCCCCCAGACTTTCAACGGCCTTCAGATCCTTCATAACGGCATTCTGATGGGCCATTTTCTGGGTGCCCATAGCCAGCACGATGGTGACGATGGAGGAGAGTGCCTCAGGGATGGCGGCAACAGCCAGGGCCACCGCGAACATCAGAGAGTCCAGCACACTCATGTGGGTGCGGAAGATGGACAGCAGGAACACCACCGCGCAGATGGCCATAATGGCCATAGCCAGCTTGGCGCTGAACTTGTCCAGGCTCTCCTGAAGGGGAGTCTTGCGCTGCTGGGTCTGGTTCATCAAAGCGGCGATGTGGCCCAGCTCACTGTCCATGCCGGTGGCAGTGACCAGCACAGTGGCACGGCCGTAGGTGACCAGGGAACCGGAGAACACCATATTCTTCTGGTCGCCCAGCGCCACCTTGTCCCCCTCAATGACGGCGTCGGTCTTTTCAACGCCTTCGGACTCGCCGGTGAGGGAGCTCTCGTTGACTTTCAGAGAGAAGTTTTCAAGGATACGTCCATCGGCCACCACCATGTCGCCGGCCTCCAGCAGCACGATGTCACCGGGGACCACCTCCTGGGAGGGAATCTCCATGCGGACACCGCCGCGCATGACCTTGGCAGAGGGGGAGGACATGGCTTTCAGGCTCGCAAGCGATTTCTCGGCCTTGAGATACTGGACGGTACCCAGCAAGGCATTCAGAATCAGTACGGCAAAGATAACGATGGTGCTCTCTGCATTGTTGGAGAAGGCGGAGATCAGGGCGGCAATGATGAGAATAAAGACCATCAGATCTTTAAACTGCTCCAGGAAAATCTGGAGCACGCTCTTCTTTTTGCCATCCGACAGCTTGTTCAGACCAAATTGCTCTGTGCGGCGCTTAACCTCTTCAGCAGTCAGACCGGAACGGCTGGCGTGCTGGAGCTCCAGAGCCTCCGGCCCGGTTTTGTTGAAGTAGATTTCTTTCATGTGTGCAGACACTCCTTCCAAAATGGGGAATAAAAAAGACTTTTCGGAAATCGACATGAGGTCAATCACCGAAAAGTCTTGTTACCACAGATGGGCGTATGCCGCCAGGTCCGAAATGCGGACCGCGATGTTGACGGTATACTTTAAACTACTCCCTTTTCAACTTGATTCAATATAGCACGAAGGGACAGTGAAGTCAAGAGTATAATTGCGGACAATTGGGGAACAGAGGGAAAAATGGAATAATTTACTAAATAATAGAACACAGTCATCGAGAGAACGAAACGGACCGATGCACACGCACCGGTCCGTTTGATGCCGTATGAGATCACACTGCGTGATAACTGATTTTCAGCGTGGTACCGGTCTGACCCACACCCTCACTGCTTGTGATTGTGTGTCGGTCATCCTTGGAGAAGCCGATGGTGTCGCCGTTGCGGAGCTCCACATCGTTCTCCAGCACATAGGAGGCAAACCGAACCAGCAGGTCACGGACTTCGGCGGGCTTTCCGTCCGCATCCAGGATCTCCATTTCTTCTTTTCCGAACTGGCGCATCCCGTCAGTATAGCAGCACAGACCCGTTTCACTGCGGTAAAGCTGGAACCAGATCCAGTTGAGGATAGGCAGCTGCTCCTCCCGCATGGACTGGGCCAATTCCAGGTAGAAGGCGGGAGCCACCACGGTGGAGCCGGTATAGATGCCAAGCGCACCTCGCTGCTTGCAGCAGCAGGCCATTACCTTGACGAAAAGCTGTCCGGAGTCCTTGGGATCGCTCTCCTGATCCAGCACGGCTACGGTCAGGTGGGCCTTGTGCGCTCTGACCGCCTCCACAGCGCCTTTCCACATGTAGTTATTTTCTGCATTCAACTCAGCCTCCTGGCTGGGGATGGGCACAGGCATCAGGCTGATAAAGATTTTCGAGGTGCCGGAGAAGCACAGCAGATCCACGCGGCTGCTCTCCTCCTGCTTCACCGTCAAGCCCCAATCGTTTTGCAGGTCGCTTACCAGCTGCGCCCGGTCCCAGTGCGCTTCAGAGAGCAGAGTGAAGCCCAGGAAAACGTTCTGGTCTGCGGCGGTAGTTTCCTCGTACTCAGACGGCGTTTCCTGCGGAACGTGTGGTTCCGGAACGGACTTGGTTTCCTCAACGGCCTCGACCGGGTCGGATACAGCCTCGTCCCTCCCACTGGCCTGGTTCATCCAGTATGCGCGGATGCGCTCTACCATGGCGATACAGCGGTCCTTGGCGATGGCCTCATCGTAAGGTTCCATTTCACTGAACACATGGCCGCAGTGGGTCAACTCGTCCCCGTCGTAGCCACCGCATACACCCAGCATCCACCGGCTGAAAAAGCTCTTTTTGTAGCGGAATATGTAGTAGTGAAGCCCGTGGAGCTCAAACTCCCCGGTACACTCAACCTTGGCGGGTTCCTTGCCAAGCTCCTGAGGATGCCTGAGCCAATCGACCATGGCCTGCTGCGCTGCCTGCAGCTGTTCGTCGTTCATCACGTTTCCTCCGTTCTCTGTCTGCATCTGTTATAGGTCCAGCTGAGCCAGCACAGCCTTTAGATCTTGGAGATCCTGGGCATCGGGATGGCTGAGGGCCTGGTCAAAGTTGTCAATACTGACCTGCAGCTGTTTGTCGTCGGGGTGCTCTCGGAGCATAGAACAATATCGGTCACGGACTGACAGAGGCATTTTGCCCTGACAATAGAAGGAACCGATAATCTGGCAGCTGCTGTCCAGCACAGCACTGGCCCGCTGGAAAAGCTGTGCCTTGTACTCGCTGCTGCAAAAACCGCAGGTGCCGAAAAGAAACACTTTTTTATTTTTCAGGGTCTTGGCACACGCCTGGACGGGGTCGGCCATGGAACCCTTGTCCGTCCAGGAACCAAGAAAGACCAGGTCGGCCTCCGCAGGAGTGGGGACCAGGTTATCCCGGTAGGTGTCCTCAATAAGGTCAGCCAGCATTTTGGTGTTGCCGGTCAGGCTGGCGCAGCATACATTGATTTTCATGTGCGTTTCCTCCATTGATATACGGATGATATGCGGAAGGCAAGCAAATGGCGGCCATCGCTGTCCGTCCGCAAAGAGTGGTAAAATTTTGCAGATTTGTCTGCTGTTCCCTGTTGATGATTATACCAAATCAGGGCCACTCATGCAAGAAGCGCAGAGGCAACTTCTCCCGCTCTCCGGAGGGGCTCTGGAAATGCGGGGAGTGGGGGAGGAGAACAAGCCTCCGGTTTAAGTTGTAAAAGAGAGTGGTTTGCCTTATACTGTTTTATAGATAGTAAAAGTTCTGCAAAACCGGGAAACCGGGGCTGAGCGGTGTGACATGAACCGGAAATGGGGGAGAACCTATGAAACTGAGCGGCATCCCCATCAACAGCGGCATTGCCATCGGACGGGTGATGCGCTATCTGCCCGACTGCGGGGAAAAGGGCGAGAAAGCACGGGACGCAGCAATCTGCGCAGAGGAGGAACTGGACCGTTACCGCAGGGCGGCCGAGGAGGTACGCCAGGAGCTGAAGCAGCTGGTGCGGCAGGCATCGGAAGAGGGGCAGGCACACAGCGACATTTTCTATGCCCATGTAGCGATGCTGGAGGACAAGATGCTCAACGCGGAAATCGCGGACTGCATTACAAAGGAGCATATGCGGGCATCCAATGCGGTATGCAGGGTATTTAACCGATTTGAGGCCATGCTCCGTCATACAGGGGAGCCTCTGATTCAGGAGCGGGCGGCGGACCTTTCCGACATTCGCCTGCGCCTGCTGCAGAGATTCAGCGGCCAGCCAAGGCATGATCTTTCCAAGCTGCCCGGACCGGTGGTCGTGGTGGCGAAGGATCTGCTGCCGTCGGATACCGCCACCCTGGACCGAAAAAACGTGCTGGCCATTGTGACAGAGGGCGGCAGTCTTACCTCTCACTCTGCGATCATTGCCTGTAGCTACGGTATTCCGGCGGTGCTGGGGGTGTCCGGTGCCGTCAGCAAGCTGCGGGACGGCGAGACCGTTGTGGTGGACGGGGTCAGCGGGTGCGTCCACACCCAGGTAGCCGGGGAGGAAATGAAGCGGTTCTGCCTGCTCCGCGACCAAATGCTGCGGGAGAAGGAGCGGGCCATGGGGGTTCGCAATGCACAGCCCATTACAAAAGACGGCAGGCGTATCGGGGTCAAACTGAATATGGAGGCCCTGACGCAGGACGTGCTGGACGCCCGCTCCTGTGTGGACGGGGTAGGACTGTTCCGCACGGAATTTCTGTACATGGACCGCCCGGAACCCCCCTCAGAGGAGGAGCAGTTTCAAGTCTACCGCCGGGTGGCCGAGGCATTCGGCGGAAAGGCGGTCACGCTGCGGACCCTGGACCTTGGAGGGGATAAGCAGGCCGGGTGTTTGAACCTACCCCACGAGGAAAATCCGTTTTTAGGCAGCCGTGCCCTGCGCCTGTGCCTTTCCAGACCAGAACTCTTCCGCACCCAGCTGCGTGCTGCGCTTCGGGCTTCCGTCTATGGAAATCTGCAACTCATGCTGCCCATGGTGAGCAGCGTAGAGGATATCCGGGCTGCCAGGGTCGTGCTGGAGCAGGCCAAAACGCAGCTGCGGGAACGCGGGCAGCCGTTTCAGGCGCATATCCCGGTTGGCATCATGGTCGAAATCCCATCCATCGCCCTGGTGGCTGACCTGGCCGCCCGAGAGGTGGATTTTGCCAGCATCGGCACCAACGATTTGTGCCAGTACCTGATGGCCGCTGACCGAAAAAATCCAGCGGTAGCGACCTACTACCGAACCCTTCACCCGGCCATGCTGCGGCTGATCAGCCTGGTGACGGAGGCATTCCACCGGCTTGGAAAGCAGGTTTCGGTCTGTGGTGAGATGGGCGGGAATCCGGTGACGGCTCTGGCGCTGATCGGCCTGGGAGTAGACAGCCTGAGCGTGGGCGTATCCGCACTGCCCGGAATCAAAAAAATGATTCCTTCCATCTCGGCGCATGAAGCGAAGAACCAGATGGATCGGCTGCAAAAACAGTGCCTGACAAAAGATATCGAGCGAGCGCTGCAAGAGCTTCTTGATTCTGCGCTGTGAATGTGTTACTCTGCTATAGCATACATCCATAATTTATGACATACCGGGCAGGGGCCCGATCATATGGAGCAGAGCCCCGAGACCATATACGCTTTTCTGCCCGCGGAATCAATTCCACGGGCATTTTATAACGGGACCAGAGGAGGAACGCAAAAATGGACGGCAATCAGAACCACGATACGGAAGATAAGAAGGGACGCTTCCCTCTGGAAAGCCGTATGGACCATCCGGAGGAGACAGTGATTCAGGTGGGAAACGAAAAAAGCGCTGGAGGCCGGACAAGCTGTGAGACTACCCGTGGAGGTGTTCCGATGAAGCGTATCGCCGTGCCTGTATCCCAGCCCTATGAGGTGCTGGTGGGCTCCGGTTTGCTGGAGCGGGTGGGGGAGCTATCCGCCCCGCTGCTGTCCGGCCGCCGCGCCGTGCTGGTGTCCGACAGCAACGTGTGGCCGCTCTACGGTCAGCAGGTGACAGACAGTCTGCAAAAGGCCGATTTCCGGGTGGAGCGGTTTATCTTTGAAGCCGGGGAGAAGTCCAAGACCCCCCAGACTCTGCTGGACCTGCTGAACCATATGGCAGAGTGGGAACTGGGTCGGGCGGACAGCGTGTTTGCCTTGGGCGGCGGGGTCACCGGCGATCTGGCCGGGCTGGCTGCCGCCCTCTATCAGCGGGGGATCAGCTGTGTTCAGCTGCCCACCTCGCTGCTGGCGATGGTGGACTCCTCGGTCGGCGGTAAGACCGCTGTGGACCTGCCCAAGGGAAAGAATCTGGTTGGCACCTTTACGCAGCCAAGACTGGTGCTCTGCGACCCGGATGCGCTGGCGACCCTGCCTGCACGGGTGGAGGCCGAGGGCTGGGCCGAGGTCATCAAGTACGGGATGCTGGGCAGCCGGGAACTGCTGGATGAATTGGCGGCTGGCCGCGAGGACGTGGACGTGGAGGACGTGATCTGCCGCTGTATTACCATGAAACGGGATCTGGTCACGCAGGATGAGCGGGACACCGGGCCGCGGCAGCTGTTGAATTTTGGTCATACGATCGGTCACGCGGTCGAGCGCTGCGCCGGGTATGGAATCTACCACGGTGAGGGAGTGGCTATGGGCATGGCCATTATGACCCGTGCCTGTGTGCGTCAGGGCCTGTGCACACCCCAGTGCCGGACCGTTCTGGAGGACCTGCTGGAACGCTACCACCTGCCAAAGACCTGCCCCATTGGGGTGGAGAGACTGCTGGAGGCCGCGCGGATGGATAAGAAACGCCGCGGTGATGCCATCACCCTGGTGCAGCCCAGCCAGCCGGGCCGCTGTATCCTGCGCAAGGCGGACTACCGGGACTTGGCCCAGATACTCGAGGAAGGAATACCGCTGTGAGAAGCTATACCGTAATGCCCTGCCATCTGGCAGGAGAAGTCACGCCGCCGCCCAGCAAAAGCCAGCTCCACCGACTGCTGATTGCCGCCGCGCTGGCAGGACAGGAGCTGCCGCCGCCCACCCTGGAGGATGGGGAGGACATCGCCGCCACCCGGCGCTGTCTTGCCGCTCTGCTGGACAAAGGGGGAGGACTGCCCACGTTCGATTGCGGGGAGTCCGGGTCCACCCTGCGCTTTTTGATTCCACTGGCTCTGGCCCTGCGGGGCGGCGGTGTGTTCATAGGACACGGACGGCTTATGGAACGTCCACTCGGCCCCTACTTTGAACTGTTCCGCCAGAAACACATCGCCTGGAGTCTGAAGGAGAACGTGCTCACGGTAGACGGGTGGCTGTCTCCAGGCAGGTTTGTCCTGCCCGGCCATGTGTCCAGCCAGTTTATAACCGGCCTGCTCTTTGCACTGCCGCTTCTGGGAGGGGAAAGCTGCATTTCCCTGAGTACCCCGCTGGAAAGTAGGCCCTATGTGGACTTGACCCTGGATGTGCTCATGCACTCCGGGATCAAAATAGACATAAATGAAAATACCTTTACAGTATATGGAAATCAAACGTATCAAGAGCTGCCAAACGGGGCAGAGGCCGACTGGTCCCAGGCGGCCTTCTGGGTTGCCGCCAACTTTTTGAACCAGCAGGTGAGCCTGCGGGGGCTGGACCCAAATTCCGCTCAGGGGGACAGCATCATCGCCCGCTGGTACTGGCAGATGGCCCGGCCGGGACCGCTGGAGCTGGATCTGAGACAGACCCCCGACCTGCTGCCCCCTGTGGCGCTGATGGCGGCAGTTCGGGCCGGTCAGACGCGCCTATACGGGGCGGCACGGCTCCGGGACAAGGAGAGTGACCGACTGGCAGCTGTAACACAGGTGCTGTCCGCCATAGGCGCACAGGTGGAGGAGCAGCCGGACGGGCTGCTTTTGACCGGCCGACCCTGTTTGAAGGGCGGCGTTACGGTGGACCCGGCGGGAGATCACCGCATCGCCATGATGGCCGCTGTGGCGGCCTCAGTCTGTGCGGAACCGGTCACGATTTTGAATGTAGACTGTGTGAAAAAGTCCTACCCGGCTTTCTGGGAGGTCTACCAAGGGTTAGGGGGAAAATTGGATGTCTCTGTATCTGGGAAATAAGCTGCGTCTTTCGGTGTTCGGACAGTCCCACGCCCCTGCGGTCGGGATGACGGTGGAGGGACTGCCTGCGGGGGAGCCGGTGGATCTGGAAGAGCTGCAGCGGTTTTTGAACCGCCGTGCCCCGGGTGGCAATGCCCTGTCAACTGCCCGCCGGGAGGAGGACAAACCCCGCTTTTTGAGCGGCCTGCTGGATGACCGCACCTGCGGTGCACCCATCACCGCTGTCATTGAAAATCACGATGTCCGCTCCAAAGACTATGAGGCGTTGACCGATGTGCCCCGGCCCGGCCACGCCGATTACACCGCCCAGGTGAAGTACGGCGGCAGCCAGGATCAGCGGGGCGGCGGTGCCTTTTCAGGCCGCATGACCGCCCCCCTGTGTGTGGCGGGGGGGCTCTGCCTTCAACTGCTAAAGCGCAGAGAAATCAGCATCCATGCCCACATCCGCTCCATCGGGGCGGTGGAGGATCGGCCTTTTGACCCCATGGGGGAGGAAGAACAGGCGCTTCAGCTGCTTCAGCAGGCGGAATTTCCAACGCTGAGCCGGGAGGCCGGGGCCGAGATGGGCCGTCGTATTCTCCAGGCGAAAGAGGAGGGCGACTCCCTCGGCGGGGTGGTGGAGTGCCTGGTCACCGGCCTGCCCGCCGGTTTGGGCGGGCCGCTCTTTGATGGGCTGGAGGGGAAACTGGCTGCGGCGCTCTTTGCCATCCCTGCGGTGAAAGGGGTGGACTTCGGTGCCGGGTTTGATGCGGCCTCCATGCGGGGCTCTGAGCACAACGACCCCTTTGATGTGTGCCACGGACAGATCGTCACCACAAGCAACCATGCAGGCGGGATCTTGGGCGGTATCTCCAATGGGATGCCGCTGGTGTTCCGGGCGGCGTTCAAGCCTACCCCATCCATTGCCAAGGAGCAGCAGAGCGTGAGTCTGAGCCGAATGGAGCGGACCACGGTCTCGGTGCCCGGCCGCCATGATCCCTGTGTGGTGCCCAGGGCTGTGCCCGTGGTGGAGGCGGTGGCCGCCCTGGTTCTGCTGGATCAGCTGTTGTAAGGAGACATTATGGAACAAATGGAGGAACTTCGCCGCCGTATCGATGAGATCGACGGGAAGCTTGTGGAGCTTCTAACGGCCCGCATGACCATAAGCGGCCAGATGGCCCAATATAAAAAGACAGTGGACGGCTGCGTGCTTGTCCCGGATCGGGAGCGTGCCCTGCTGAACCGGGTGGAGGAGCTGACCGAGCCGGAGCTGCGCGCACCCATCCAAAGCGTCTACAAATCCATTCTGTCTGCCAGCCGTGCCATTCAGAAACAGCAGGGCTGCGGACGCTTCGGCCTGGTAGGGGAACGGCTCAACTACAGCTTTTCTCCTGCGATCCATAAGAAGCTGGGCGGATATTCCTATCAGCTTTTTGAACGGAAGGCGGAGGAAGTGGAACCCTTCCTGCGAAAAGGAGCGTTTGACGGTCTTAACATCACCATCCCTTACAAAAAGACCGTAATGAAGTTTTGCGATGCGCTGACCGAGCAGGCCCGCCGCATCGGAAGTGTCAACACCATTGTTCGCCAACCTGATGGGACCCTGCTGGGACACAATACCGACTATGATGGCTTCTGTTACCTGATCCGCTCTGCCGGGGCAGAGGTGCAGGGAAAGAAGGTGCTGGTGCTGGGCAGCGGCGGGAGCTCGCTCACGGTCCAAACTGTGCTGCGCGATATGGGGGCCGGTGAGGTGGTGGTCATCTCACGCAGCGGACCCAACCACTACGGCAATCTGTCCCGGCACCGTGACGCTGCCATCCTGGTGAACACCACCCCGGTGGGCACCTATCCGGACACAGGCCGGTCGCCGGTGAATCTGGACCTGTTTCCTGATTTGGAGTGGGTTTTTGACCTCATCTACAACCCTGCCATGACCCAGCTGCTTCTGGACGCGGAGAAACGGCAGATTGGCCGCATGGGTGGACTCGGTATGCTGGTGGCCCAGGCCAAGGCGGCGGCAGAGCTGTTTTTGGAGCGGCCCCTGCCCGATAGCATGGTGGAACAGATTGTGGCGCAGATGGAGTGGGAGAGCAAAAATCTGCTTCTCATTGGGATGCCCGGCTGCGGCAAGTCCACCGTGGGCAGAGCGCTGGCCCGGCGCCTGAACCGGCCCTTTATCGACCTGGACGAGATGGTGGAGGAGAGGGCCGGCACCTCCATCCCGTCTATGTTCGAGCGGGAGGGAGAGGAACACTTCCGCCAGCTGGAGCACCAGGTGCTCACGGAGGTGGGCAAGGGCTCCGGGGCCGTCATTGCCACAGGCGGTGGTATCGTGACCAGACCGGAAAACTGGTGCCCCATGCGCCAAAACTCAACCGTTATTTTTCTGCGCCGCCCACTAAACGAGCTGTCCGCTGCCGGCCGGCCCCTGTCCCAGCGTGACGGGGTGAAGAAGCTGTATCAAGCCCGTCTGCCGCTTTACGAGCAAGCGGCCCAACTGACGGTGGAGAATGAGACGGTGGAGGGTACGGTGTCTGAGATCATAAGGAGGCTGAAGAAGTGAAGCTGCTGGTGCTGAACGGCCCGAATCTGAATATGCTTGGGGTCCGAGAGCCGGATATTTACGGCCGGGAGGATTACGCGTCGCTGGAGCGGCTCATTCGTGATACCTGCGGGGAGCTTGGCGTGGACGTGGAAATCTGCCAGTCCAACCACGAGGGGGAGCTGGTGGATCAGATTCAGGGGGCGTTTGGCCGCATGGACGCCATTGTGATCAATCCGGCTGCCTATACCCATACCAGTGTGGCGATTTTGGATGCGCTGAAGGCGGTTGCCCTGCCCGCTGTGGAGGTGCATCTGAGCGATGTGAACGACCGGGAGGAATTCCGAAAAATCTCCTATGCCGGTATGGCCTGCGAAAAGACAATTGTCGGAAAGGGCTTCCAGGGCTACACGGAGGCCATTCGCTACCTGGTCCAAACATACGGGACATAGATTTTAGTTGGAACGGAGTGCATCAAAGGTGATGCGCTCCGTTTTGCTGAACGGGCTTTTTTTGTGAACTGGTTGAGTTTGCAGAAAAAATTAGATATAATATAAAGTTGAAGTAATCTTATTTGCGGGAACCCCGCCATTTTATAGCATAGGAGATTCCACCATGAGCGAGTTAGCCAATAAATCAATGGAGACCCTGGAGCTGCCCCGCGTCCTGGAGCTGCTGGCCCAGCTTGCGGTCACCGAGGAGGGAAAGGAGCGCTGCCGGAACCTGCATCCCATGACGGATCTAGATGAGGTGCGCCGCGCCCAGCAGGAGACCTCCGCCGCGGTGAAGCTGATGGTGCTGCGAGGCAGCCCCAGCTTTTCTGACATCCGTCCTGTGGCTGCCAGCCTCCAGCGGGCCGATATGGGCGGCAGCCTGAACACAAAGGAGCTGCTGTCCATCGCCGCCGTTCTCCGCGCTGCCCGGGCCGCCGGGGATTATGGAGCGGGGGAGGAGAAAAGTCCCATTTCGCACCTTTTTCATGCACTGACCCCCAATAAATTCCTGGAGGAGACCATCACCGGCTCCATTCTGGGGGAGGACGAGATCGCGGACTCCGCCAGCTCTGAGCTGGCCTCCATCCGCCGCCAGATGCGGGCCGCCGAGGCTAAGATTCGGGACATCCTGCAAAAGCTGATTTCCTCCAACCAGTCCAAATACTTGCAGGAGGCCATCATCACCATCCGCTCCGACCGCTATGTGGTGCCCGTCAAGTCCGAGCACAAGAACGCCATCCCCGGTCTGGTCCATGATGTGTCTGCCTCCGGCTCCACCTTCTTTATCGAGCCAATGGGCGTTGTAAAGGCCAACAACGAACTGCGGGAGCTGCTGGCCAAGGAGAAGAAGGAGATCGCCCGGATTCTGGCCCAGATGTCCGCCGACTGCGCTGCGCACAAGGAGGACATTTTAGAGGACTACCGGCTGCTGGTATGGTTGGACGAGATTTTCGCACGGGCCAAGCTGTCCGTGAAGCTCAATTGCAGCCAGCCGGCCCTGTCCAAGACCCATATGCATCTGCATGGTGCCAGACACCCCCTGCTGGACCAGAAAACCGCCGTGGCCAATGATTTGGAGCTGGGCGAGCGCTTTGATACTCTGGTGGTCACCGGCCCCAACACCGGCGGTAAGACGGTCACCCTGAAAACCATGGGACTGATTACCCTGATGGCCCAGTGCGGCCTCCATGTCCCCGTTAAGTCGGACTCCACCGTCCGGGTCTACGACCATGTGCTGGCCGATATCGGCGATGAGCAGTCTATCGCACAGTCCCTGTCCACCTTCTCCTCTCACATGGTCAACATCGTGGGGATTCTGAACGAGGCGGACAGCGATACGCTGATCCTCTTCGATGAGCTGGGTGCCGGTACGGACCCGGTTGAGGGTGCCGCCCTGGCCGCTGCCATCATCGAGAGTGCCAGGGCTATGGGGGCCCAGGTGGCTGCTACCACGCACTATGCCGAGCTGAAGGTGTACGCCATGACCACCGAGGGCGTAGAAAACGCCTCCTGTGAGTTTGACGTGGAGACTTTGGCCCCTACCTACCGGTTGGTCATGGGCATCCCCGGCAAGTCCAACGCCTTTGCCATTTCCCGCCGCCTGGGTCTGCCGGAAGCAATTATCGAGAAGGCTGCCGCGCGTTTGGATGCAGAGAACGTGCGCTTTGAGGATGTGCTGACCCGTCTGGACCAGCAGCGTCAGGAGATGGAGAAAGAGCGCGCCGAGGCCCGCCGTCTGAAGCTGGAAATGGAGCAGTCCGCATCCAAGGCACGGGAGTATCGGGACCAGCTGGAGAAGGAGCGCGCCAAAGTGGTGGAGAAGGCCCAGGCCGAGGCCAGAGCCATCATCCAGGAGGCCAGAGACGCCAGCGACCTGGCCATTGCCGAGCTGAAAGCGATCAAGAAGAAACAGGATAAGCTGGATTGGCAGCAGGTCAACGACAGCCGCGCCCAGTCCCGCCGCCTGCTCAACGAGGCGGAGCGGAACATCGGGGGACAGACCCCGGAGCGGCAGGTGCCGCCTCCCACCCGGCCCGCTGTGGCAGGGGATACCGTGGAACTGATCTCCATGGGGACCCAGGCCACCGTTCTGTCTGTCAGCAAAGAGGGCGTGCTGCAGCTTCAGGCGGGGATCCTGAAAATCACCGCCAAGCAGGATGAGGTCCGCGTGGTAGAAGGGGAGACCCGCCAGCAGAAGGAGACCCGCCGCATCATGGCTCGGGCCGAGCATACCATTCGTGCGGCCGCTGTTCCGTCCCAAATCGACCTGCGGGGCATGATGAGCGACGAGGCCGTAGCGGTTCTGGAGGGATTTCTGGACACTGCTATGCTTGGCAAGCTGGAGACGGTGACCATTATCCACGGCAAAGGGACCGGCGCAGTCCGAAAGGCGGTGCGGACCTATTTGAAGCGCAGCCGTTACGTCAAATCCTTCCGCCCTGGTCAGTATGGCGAGGGAGAGGACGGGGTCACTGTGGCCGAACTCAAATGACGCAACGGCCTCGAGCAACGCTCTATGAAGCGCAGATGTAAAAAAAAGAAATTGTGCTTGTAAAAATTCTGAAAAGGTTTATAATATACAGGTAAACGTACTTAGAGATTCGAATTTATTTCTAAGACACCAATCCTGAAGATTATCCCCACTGATTCCGTTAAAATATGGGGGGAAACAAGAGAAATGTGCCGCATAGTACAATCTGAACCGAACACCATTTAACCAAAACTACAGACAGAGAACAGGAAGAAATACGAAAAACGCAGTTTTTTTGTGTAAAAAGTTTTGTGAAATTTGTCATTGACTGGAATGGCGGTTATCTGGTATGCTTAAGGCACATAATATTGAGGGCGGAGGTACGCGATTATGTATAGTCAGGAAGCAGTCGTTAACAACCAGGTTGGTCTGCATGCCAGACCCGCCACCTTCTTCATTCAGAAGGCCAACGAGTTCAAAAGCTCCATCTGGGTTGAGAAGGAGGAGCGCAAGGTCAACGCTAAGAGCCTGCTTGGCGTGCTGTCTCTGGGCATCGTCAAGGGTACTACCATCAAGCTGATTGCTGATGGCCCCGACGAGCAGGAAGCGGTTGAAGCCCTGTGCAAGATGATTTCTTCTGATTTCACCGAGTAATCCTGCAGCCATAAAAGGCGCCGCAATGCGGCGCCTTTTTTGATATGTGAAGCAAGTGGGGGAGGCAGGGAACATGACATTTGAAGAACTCAAGGAGAAGGCCCACGCCCTGCCGCTAAAGCCGGGTGTCTATATTATGCAGGACGTCCGAAAGACGGTTATCTATGTGGGCAAGGCTAAGGCTCTGAAAAATCGCGTGTCTCAGTATTTCCAGGATTCCGCGGCGCACACGGAAAAGACCCGTGCCATGGTCTCCCAGATTGATACCTTCGACGTGATCATCGCCGACAGCGAGTTCGAGGCGCTGGTGCTGGAGTGCGCCCTCATCAAGCGCTATCAGCCCCATTATAACATCCTGCTGAAAGACGACAAGGGCTATCCCTATATCCGCCTTTCCAACGAGGAGTACCCCAGATTTTCGCTGGCGACCAGGGCGGCTGATGACGGCGGACGGTACTTTGGCCCCTACGCCACCCGCCGCGGCAGTCAGACCATTATCGATGCCCTGCGGACTGCACTGCGCCTGCCCTCCTGCCGGAAGAAGTTCCCCCGGGATATTGGCAAGGAGCGTCCCTGCCTTAACTATCACATGGGCAAGTGTGATGGCTACTGCCGGAGCGATGCCATGAAGGACCAGCACGACCAGGCCATCTCGCAGGCGGTCTCCCTGCTGGAGGGCCGCTTTCAGGAGGTTCAGAACGACTTGAAAGCGGAGATGGACGCGGCGGCGGAGGAGCTGCGCTTTGAGCAGGCCGCCCAGCTCCGGGACCGGATTCGGGCCATCGAGCTGCTGGGGAAGCGGCAGAAGGTTCTTGCTGGCTCTCTGGCTGACACCGATGTGACCGGGTTCTTCCGCGGCACCGCTAAGAGCTGTTTTGTGGTCCTCCACTACATAGAGGGGGAGCTGGCCTCCAAGGACTTTGACCTTTTTGAACTGCCCGTGGACGAGGAGGAGGACGCGATGCTGTCCTCTCTGGTCCGGGAGTACTATGTGGACAGGCCCAGTCTGCCCCGGCAGATCCTGCTGCCATGCGAGCTTTCTGACCAAGTCCCTCTGACCCGGATGCTGTCTGAGCAGGTGGGCCGTAAGGTGGAATTTGTTACCCCCCAGCGGGGGGCAAAGATGGACCTGATCCGTCTGGCGAATGAGAATGCCAAGGAGGAGGTCATCCGTGCCACCACACGGGAGGAGCGGCAGAACAAGCTGCTGGAGACGCTCGGTCGAATGCTGGGACTTGAGAAGCCGCCCAGACGGATGGAGTCCTATGATATCTCGAACACCGGCAGCAGTGATATTGTAGCCTCCATGGTGGTCTATGTGGACGGCAGACCGCTGAAGCGGGACTACCGCCGCTTTAAGGTGAAGAATATGGACGGCCCTAACGACTACGCCTCTATGGAACAAGTGCTGACCAGACGGTTCCGCCGGTATCTGGATGGGGATGAGAAGTTTGCCTCCAAACCGGATCTGCTCCTCATCGACGGCGGATATGAGCATGTCCAGGTGGCAGCCAGAGTGCTGGAGACCCTCGGTCTGGATATCCCGGCCTTCGGCATGGTAAAGGACGACCGCCACCGCACCCGTGCCCTGGTCCATCCGGATGGAAGGGAAATTGGGATTCAGGGGGTACAAGCGGTCTTTGCCCTGATCGGACAGATCCAGGAGGAGACGCACCGGTTTGCGATTGAATACCACCGCAAGCTCCGGTCGGGCCATATCAAGACGTCCGTTCTGGATCAAATCCCCGGCGTAGGGGAGAAGCGGCGTGAGACTCTGCTGAAAGAGTTTAAGAGCATCAAGGCGATCCGGGCCGCCGGGCTTGAACAGCTGGCCCAGGTGGTCCCGAAGAATACGGCGGCTGCTGTATATGATTATTTCCACGGCGAGGAGCAGAGCTCCGACAACGCAAAAAGAAAGGAAGAACAGGAATGCGAGTGATTGCAGGTTCTGCCCGAGGCAGACGGCTGAACGAGTTGCAGGGGATGGAGACCCGCCCCACCACCGACAAGGTAAAGGAGTCCCTTTTCAATATTATCCAGTTCGATGTGCCAGGCCGAAAGGTGCTGGATCTGTTCGGCGGTACCGGACAGCTTGGGGTGGAGGCCCTGTCCAGAGGGGCCGCCCACTGTACCTTTGTGGAGCAGCGCCGGGACGCGGCGGCCCTCATCCGGGAAAATGTGAAGGCCTGCGGCTTTCAGGAGCAGGCACGGGTCGTCCAGGGCGAGGCCCTGTCCTTCCTGGCCTCCTGCAAGGAGAAGTTTGACGTGATTCTGCTGGACCCTCCCTACACAAGCGGCCTCCTGGAGGCCAGTCTGGAGGCGATTACAAGGTTTGACATTCTGAAAGAACATGGTATAATAGTCGGAGAAACTGCGGCAGAACGTCCCTTCCCCATGCTGAACGCCCCCTATGAGACGGGACGGGAGTATCGGTATGGCAAGATCAAACTGGTGGTCTGCCATCGTGCGGGAGTGAGATAATATGGGAATCGCCATTTATCCGGGCAGCTTTGACCCGGTGACCCTGGGCCACCTGAACATTATCAAGCGGGCGGCATCGTGCTTCGATAAGCTGATCGTGTGCGTCATGGTCAATTCCAAAAAGACGGGGTTGTTCGCCCCCCAGGAGCGTGTAGAGCTGCTTCGGCGTGCTACCAAGCGCTTCCCCAATGTGGAGGTCGACTTTTCCGACGAGTTATTGGCGGCCTATGCCAAGCGCCGTCAGGCCCATGTGGTCGTGAAGGGTCTGCGTGCAGTGTCTGATTTTGAACAGGAGGTCCAGATGGCGGTGATCAACCGACACCTGAATCCGGGCTTGGAGACCATGTTCCTGGCCTCCAGTGAAAAATATACCTACCTCAGCTCCACAATCGTCAAGGAGATGGCCCGCTATGGTGCCAATCTGGAGGCGTTCGTTCCCCGTGAGATCGTGGAGGATGTAAACCGCCGTGTGCGGGAGGTAGAAGGAAAGGACCGATGATTATGGCCAGCGATATTACGGAAATGATCGACGTGCTGTTCGATATGATCAACGAAGCCAAGAACGTGCCCCTGTCCGGCGACAAGTGTATGATCGAGCGCGACCGCGCCTTGGACCTGATCGATGACATCCGCAACCAGTTCCCCATGGAGCTGAAGGAAGCCAGAAAGATTATGGACAACCGTGCGGATATGCTGGCTACGGCCAAGCGTGAGGCAGAGGCCATCCGCCAGTCTGCCGAGGACAAGGCCCGCCAGCTGTTGGCGGAGGACGTGATCGCGCTCCAGGCCAAGCAGCGCGCCAACGAGATAATCCGCCAGTCTGAGGAGCGCAGCCGTGAGCTGAAGCGTGCCGCTTACGAGTACTGCGAGGATGCCTTGCGTCGTACCGAGGAGGCTGTGGCTGAGGCCTATGACGAAATCAAGCAGTCCAGAGGCCGCTTCTGCGCCACTGCCGGGCCTTCCTCTGTACCCCAGAGCTCTGCGGGCAGCCGTCCCATTTACGATGCTGCCGCTGACGAGGATTGAGAAATGCAACACAAAAGGACCGCTCCTTCAGGAGCGGTCCTTTTTATACGTTATTATCTGTACAGCGAAAGAGCATTACAGCCCTTCCATCATGTTGATCCTTACATAACCGCCGTCCACATTGGTCTCGGCAATAAACTGGGGGACAGCAGGGACCATGATCTCCCGCTCGCCGCCCCGGATCACATAGACATTGCTGGCGGGCAGGGTGAGAATGTCGGCAATTGTACCCAGTACCGCGCCGGTCTCGGCGTCACGCGCCTCCAGACCATAGATATCGGCCAGGAAAAAGCTGCCCTCGGGCAGGTTGGCGTCCTTGCGGTCGATATAGAGGATGGCGTTTTTCATGGAGAGGGCACTGCTCACATCGGTAAGCCCCTCCAACTTGAGAATGACCATATTCTTGTGGACGCGGGCGCGTTCGACCTTGACGGGGAAGTGGCCCTTATCCACATAGAGGGTCTTGAACTGGCACAGGTACTGAGGGGAGTCAGCCCAAGGCTGCACTCGGACCTCACCCATGATGCCGTGGACATTGGTGATCTTACCGACCTCCAGATACTGCTGCATCATATGGGAAATGTCTCCTTTCAAACAAACAAAGGCGCAGGAAGCCTGCGCCTTTGTTTAGTCTACGATTTCAACGCAGACGCGTTTTCCGGACCGCTGGGCCACGGAGCGAATCAGGACGCGGATCTCTTTGGCGATACGACCCTGACGGCCGATCACTTTGCCCATGTCCTCGGGAGCCACCCGCAGCTCCAGAACAGTCTCGCCCTCGCCCTCGACCTCAGTGACGGACACCTGTTCGGGGTGCTCCACCAGGTTCTGGGCCACATAGGTCAGAAGCTCTTTCATTGCGTGTAAAACCTCCAGCCTTACAGAGCGCCGGCTTTTTTCAGCAGATCGCGGACAGTCTCGGTGGGCTGAGCGCCGGTCTTGACCCAAGCCTGAGCGCGGTCCACATCGACCTTCAGTTCGACGGGATTCGTGGCGGGGTTGTAAGTGCCGATCTCCTCAATGAAACGGCCATCGCGGGGGTAACGGGAGTCAGCCACCACGATGCGGTAGAAGGGAGCCTTCTTGGCGCCCATACGACGCAGTCTGATTTTGACCATTTATATTCACCTCCAAATGTATTTGAATAAATATGGAAAACACGGTTTCGTGTCTGCCAAACGCATAAAGCTGCCCTCTTAGAAGGGCATACCGGGCATTCCGCCGCCCATGCCGGGGAAGCCGCCCCGTTTGCCCATGAGCTTTCGCATGCCGCGGGGCATCTTGCCGGCGCCTGCAAACTGCTTGGTCATGGTCTGGAGCATTTCAAACTGCTTGAGCAGCCGGTTTACGTCCACCACCTGGGTGCCGGAGCCAGCGGCAATGCGCTTCTTCCGGCTGGAGTTGAGGACGCTGGGGTTTTCCCGCTCGTAGGGAGTCATGGATAGGATGATGGCCTCCATACGCTGGAGCAGCTTTTCATCCATGGTGGCCCCCTCCAAATCGGAGGCCTTGATGCCGGGGATCATACCGGCGATATCGGAGAGCGAACCCATATTCTTAATCTGGGCCATCTGCTCGTAGAAATCGGTAAGGGTAAATTTATTCTTGCGGAGTTTCTCCTGAAGCTCGGCGGCCTTCTTCTGGTCAAAGGACTGCTCGGCTTTCTCGATGAGGGAGAGCACATCGCCCATACCAAGGATACGGCTGGCCATGCGGTCAGGATGAAACACCTCAATCTGGTCCAGCTTCTCGCCCATACCCACAAATTTGATGGGCTTGCCGGTGACTGCCTTGATCGAGAGGGCGGCACCGCCTCGGGCATCGCCGTCCAGCTTGGTGAGCACCACGCCGTCAATGTCCAGCGCATCGTCAAAAGCCTTGGCGGCGTTGACGGCATCCTGACCGATCATAGCATCCACGACCAAAAGGATCTCGGTGGGTGCCACAGCGGCCTTGATGTTCTTCAGCTCGTCCATCAGCTCTTCGTCCACATGGAGACGGCCGGCAGTGTCAAGGAAAACCATATCGTTGCCGTGCTGTTTGGCGTGCTCAATGGCGGCCTTGGCAATGTCCACCGGGTTGGTCTGTCCCATCTGAAAGACGGGGATATCCAGCTGCCTGCCAACCACTTCCAATTGCTCGATAGCGGCGGGGCGGTAGATATCACAGGCCGCCAGCAGAGGACGCTTGCCGTTTTTCTGCTTCATAAAACCAGCCAGCTTCGCGCCGTTGGTGGTTTTGCCCGCACCCTGTAAACCCACCATCATAATGACCGTGGGGGGCTTGGAGGCGATGGTCAGCTTGGAACTGGAGCCGCCCATAAGCTCGGTCAGCTCCTGGTTGACGATCTTGATGATCATCTGGGCGGGGGAGAGAGCCTCCAGCACGTCAGCGCCTACGGCCTTCTCGGTGACCTGTGCAATAAACTGCTTGACCACCTTGTAGCTGACGTCGGCTTCCAGAAGGGCCAGGCGGATCTCACGCATGGCCTCCTTTACGTCGGCCTCAGACAGACGGCCCTTGCCCCGCAGCTTTTTAAACGCGGCGGACAGCTTTTCGGAAAGTCCTTCAAATGCCATAGGTTACTCCTTTAAAATGGAGTCGGCGGAGTCCACAATGCGGCGGGCCAGAAGCTCGGCCTCGTCATTATCGGCACGGGCGGCCATCAGGGCCAACGCTTCGGCGTCCTTGCGAACCTCCTGCAGTTTGGCATGTACGGTGTGGAACCGCTTGATGAGCCCGGTTTTCTCCTCCAGCTCTGTGAGGGTAGCTTCTGCACGAACGATCACGTCCCGGACACCCTGACGGGTGATGTCGTAATTTTCGGCAATCTCACCCAGAGACAGATCTTCGTTGTAGTAGAGGTCGTAAAATTCCTTCTGTCTGTCAGTGAGTACATCGCCGTAAAAATCGTACAGCATCGTCATACGGTAAGCTTGGTTTTTCATGATAACGGCCTCCTGACATAAAAATGTAAAGTTCATTAACTTTACAATCAGCATGATACCATATTCACATCGGCTTGTCAAGCCAAAAACCTTAACACACAGAAAAAAGCTTTTGTATAGTTTACCTGAGTTGGGACAGAATGGAGTAGAACTGTGCCGCTTTTTCAGGCGGCCGAGAAGAGGGAGCACCGGACGGTTCCGGCTGAATTGGGCGGCTGCACTTTACTTCCCCCGGTAAAGCGTGGTACAATAATCAAAGACTTTTGGAATTTTTCGGTCCCAGTCCCATAAAAAGGGCCGGAACCAATGGCTATATTCCGAAGAAAGGAAACGAGATATGTTTCAAGTAACACGCAAGGAGTTATTTCCCGGTGTATGGCTGCGTGCCATTCACACAAATAAATTTAAGGGGTTCCAGATGACTGTGACCTTGCTGGCACCGCTGGAGCGTGAGAACGCCGGAGCAAATGCCCTGGTGCCCTATGTGCTGCGCCGGGGCAGTGCGGCCCACCCGGATATGGAGTCTATGTCCGCTGCGCTGGACCAGCTCTACGGCGGCACGGTGGAACCCATCGTCCGCAAGAAAGGGGAGACGCAGTGCATCAGCATGATGGCCAGCTTTCTGGACGATACCTATGCGCTGGAGGGCGAGGCCATTCTGGAACCTGCCGCCAAGCTGCTGTGTGAGCTGCTGTTGTCTCCCAAGGTGGAACAGGGGGCCTTTGATCCCGACTATGTGTCCAGCGAGAAGGTGAACATGGCAAACCGTATCCGCAGCCAGATCAACGACAAGCGCTCCTACGCAGGCTGCCGCCTCACCCAGCTTATGTGCGAGGAGGAGGCCTATGGCGTAGATCGTCTGGGCGATCTGGCAAGTGTGGAGCGCATTACCCCGTCGTCCCTGTGGGAGCGGTATCAGGCGCTGTTGAAGGATTGCGCGGTGGAGGTCTACTTCTGTGGTTCTGCCCAGCCTGAGCGGGTGGAAAACGCCTTCCGTGAGGCACTTAGTGGTTTGCCCGTCAACGAGGAGCGCGTGGTGCCGGACTGTGACGTGCGCCTCACTGCCGCCCCCGAACCCCGCGTGGTAGAGGAGATCATGGATGTAACGCAGGGCAAGCTGGCAATGGGGTTCCGAACCGGCGGTATCACCTGCTGGGAGGAGGAGTACCCTGCCCTGGTGATGTGCAACGCCGTTTTCGGCGGTACCGCCATGTCCAAGCTCTTTATGAATGTGCGTGAGAAAATGTCGCTCTGCTACTATGCAAGCTCCTCCATGGAGAAACTAAAGGGCCTGATTGTGGTGTCCTCCGGCATTGAGTTTGACAAGTACCAGCAGGCCAAGGACGAAATCCTCCACCAGCTGGACAAGACCCGGAAGGGTGAGATTGAGGACTGGGAGCTGGAAGGTGCCCGCCGCATTATGGTTGGAGCCTATCAGGCTGCACTGGATGATCCGTTCCGTCTGGAGGACTTTTGGCTGGGCCAGACAGTGGCCGGGCTGGAGGCCGGGCCGGACGAGGTGGCGGCCAGCTTTGAAACGGTCACCAGGGAGCAGGTGGCCAGGGCGGCACAGAAGCTGACCCTGGATACCATTTATTTTCTGAAAGGGAAGGAGGGCTGACCCGTGGAAAAAATCGAATTTGCTAAGGTAGGGGAGCAGATGTACCACGAGCAGCTGGAAAACGGCCTGAACGTGTTTGTGTTCCCCAAGGCAGACTTCCAGACGGGCTATGCCTTTTTTGCCACCAACTACGGCGGAATGGATATGCGCTTTTGTCTGAATGGGGAGTGGCATGATACACCTGCCGGTGTGGCCCACTACCTGGAGCACAAGATGTTCGATACCAAGGAAGGAAATGCCCTTCAGGATCTGGCCGCCAACGGTGCAAGCCCCAACGCCTTCACGAGCAACGCCATCACGGGGTACTATTTCAGCTCCACCGAGAAGTTTGAGGAGAACCTCCGGATTCTGCTGTCCTTTGTGTCTGTTCCCTGGTTTACCAAGGAGAGTGTGGAAAAGGAGCGGGGCATCATTGGGCAGGAAATTGGGATGATCGAGGACGACCCCGACTGGAGGGTCATTACCAATCTGATGACCGCACTCTATGAGTACCACCCCATTCGGGTGAATGTGGCAGGCAGCGTGGAGTCCATCTCCCACATCACCGCAGAAACCCTGTATGCCTGCCATAAAGCGTTTTATGATCCCGCGAACATGGTGCTGTGTGTGGCCGGCCCTGTGGAGCCGGAGCGCATCTGCCAGATAGCCAGGGAGATCCTGCCGGCCCAGGCTGGACCGGTGGCCATGAAGGACTATGGTGAGCGGGAGCACACAAACGTGGCCTGTTCGCTCATTGAGGAGTCCATGGAGGTGTCCGCCCCCATGTTCCAGCTGGGCTTCAAGGGGGATGCACCGGAGCGGGGCGAAAACTCCCTGCGCCAGGAGATGCTGGGGGATCTCGCAATGGAGGCCCTTCTGGGAGGCTCCAGCCCGCTGCACGCCAAACTCTATCAGGAGGGGCTCATCAATAAGAATTACTCCTACGGTTATGAGGGATACCCCGGCTGTTCCCACCTGGTGGTGGGCGGCGAGTCCAGGGACCCCAAGGCGATCCGTGAGGCAGTGGCCCAGGAGGCCAAACGCATCGGGGCAGAGGGAATCGACGACCAGCTGTGGGCGCGAATCAAAAAAGGCGCCTATGGGATGCAGGTCCGTCAGCTCAATTCCTTTGAAAATCTGTGTGTCAATCAGGCCCAGTCCTTCTTTGCTGGGACGGATTACTTGAAGTTCGCGGAACTGTTCAGTTCGATCACCAAGGAGGAAGCAGAGGACCTGATTTCCCGCTGGGTGGTGGAGGAGCGCACTGCACTGTCAGTGATCTGGCCAAAGGAGGTTCAAAACGCATGACAAATGTTGTCACATTCCCCGGCCTAGGTCTGGAATTCACCCTGAACCGGGTGGCCTTTGAGCTGTTCGGCCGCCCCATCTACTGGTATGGCATTATCATCGTGGCCGGTATGCTGCTGGCCGCTTATCTGTGCGGACGGTGGAGCGGGCGCTTCGGCTACACCGAGGACAACCTGCTGGACCTGCTGATTTTTGCCATTCCGGCGGCCCTCATCTCCGTCCGGGCCTACTACGTCATCTTCAATCTGGATGCCTTCCGTCATGCGGACGGCAGCCTGGATTGGTCCCTGATCCTGAATTACAGCGACGGCGGTTTGGCGATCTACGGTGCGATTATCTCGTCGGTCATCGTTCTGCTGATTTACTGCAAGGTGAAAAAGTACAGCTTCCTGGCCTTTGCCGACCTGGGCGTACACGGCCTGTTTTTGGGGCAGAGCATTGGCCGCTGGGGCAACTTTATGAATGTCGAGGCCTACGGCGGTCCTACTACCCTGCCCTGGCGGATGTGCTCTGAGTCCATCGCCAATGAGATGCTGCGAGCGGGCTATGTGGACGAGGCGGGGGCTATGGGAATCCTCACAGGAAACCTTGGCGTACATCCCACCTTCTTCTATGAGTCCCTCTGGAATATGCTGGGTCTCGTCATGGTCTATCACCTGGGCAAGAAGCGCAGATATGATGGACAGTGTTTTCTGTTCTATCTGTTCTGGTACGGCCTGGGCCGGTTCTGGATTGAGGGTCTGCGTACCGATAGCCTCTACTTCTTTGGCCTGGAACTGTTCGGAATCCCCCTGCGTACCTCCCAGATGGTGGCCGCCGTGTCCTGTGTTGTGGCCGGTATCCTCCTGATTGTGATGGGCAGACGGGCCAGAAATAACCCCAAGCCCCTCTATGTGGAGCAGGTGGAGGCCCGTAAGTCTGTCTTTATGGAAGAGGAGAACGATTCTGACAAGGCGGAATAAGAACCCGGCAATTGCCCCTCAAAGAAAAGAGAACTGCTCCATACCAAACTGATACGGACCAAAGCCCCCTGATGTAGGATCGCAAGCCTGCATCAGGGGGCTTCGTGATATCTGAGCGAAACCGGATGCCCCCCGCTTTTCCGCCACGGATGAAAAGCGGAGCGGGCAGTCCATAAACAAGGACAAGCCGCAGTATTCGTGGAATGAAAGGAGCGATTTCCATGCATATGGCAAGCTAATTTGGCATAGAGTGGAACGAAAGGCGGGTGGACAGGCATGGAGGAACAGGACACGATCCAAAAAGCGATATCGGTACTACCGCCCAGGCTGCGCAGACAGATATGGGGATTATCCAGACCGACCCTGGAGCGGATGGAGGAGGTACGGCTCCACGTGGGCAGACCCATGTCGGTACTGACGGATGGAACGGAGTTGGAGCTGACGGGCTCTCCGGTGACCGGGATGGAGCTGGAGCAGCTTCTGGAGCTGGCCAGCGGAGCATCGCTCCATACGGTGCTCAGCCAGCTGCGGCAGGGCTTCATTACGATAGAGGGCGGCCATCGGTTGGGTCTGTGCGGCCGGGTGGTGATGCGGGACGGGGAACTGATCAATCTGCGGCCTCTGTCCTCCGCCGCCCTGCGGATTGCCCGGCAGGTGAGAGGGGCGGCAGACCCAGTGATCGGTCCGCTGTGCCCGGACGGTGTGCTGGTGAACACGCTGATTCTGGCTCCCCCTGGGGCAGGAAAAACGACCCTGCTCCGCGACCTCATTCGTCAGGTATCGGACGGACGCGGATGCCGTCCCCAGCGCGTAGCGCTGGCCGACGAGCGGGGGGAGGTAGCTGCCCTGTGGAACGGGGTCCCTCAGCTGGATGTGGGCAGACGCACGGATGTGCTGGAGGGCTGTTCTAAGGCCAGGGGTCTTATGCTGCTGCTCCGGGCTATGGGGCCTCAGGTGTTGGCGGTGGACGAAATCACAGCTAGGGAGGACGTGGATGCCATGCTGACAGCGGTTGGCTGCGGCGTGACCCTGCTGGCCACTGCCCACGGACAGGACCGGGGGGATCTGGAACGGAGAAGCCTGTACCGGCCGCTGTTGGAGGAGCGGATTTTCAGGCGGCTGGTTTACATCGAGGGCGGCAAAACGGACCGCGCTTACCGGGTGGAGGTGCTGGAGTAATGATGAGGGCGTTGGGAGCGGTGCTGGTGGCCTTCGGCGGGGCCTGGATAGGGCTTCGGGCGGCAGAGGAGCTGCGGCGGCAGGAGCGGGCGCTGGAAGATATGGTTTCTGGGTTGGCCCTGCTGGAGCAGGAGCTTGAGCTGGGGGGACTGGCACTCGGCCCCATGTTTTGCACGCTGTCTAAACAAGTCAGCGGCCCGGCACGGGATCTATTTGCTGCCTGCGGCAGGGAGCTGTCCGGGACAGACCGCCCGGCGTTCCCGGTCATCTGGAGCAGGCTTGTGCAGAAACTGCCTGGGTTGAACCGGGAGGCCCGGCGTACCCTAAGTCTGCTGGGGGAGACTTTAGGCCGCTGCGACGGCAGGAGCCAGCAGCAGGCGGTAGCAGCCATTCGGAAGCAGCTGGAGGAGCTGCGCCGCAGAGCCGGGGAGGAGCGCCGAAGGCAGGGGCGTGTCTATCAGATTCTGGGCCTGACCGGAGGGGCGTTCCTCGTGATTATGCTGATGTAATGAAAAAGCCGGAGCGGCCAAGTTGGCCGCTCCGGCTTGATGCGTTTGATGGGGCGTTACAAAATGTTGACAAGGAAGGTCAGTACACTGCCATTGATAAAGTCGATGAACAGACTGCCGACCAGAGGCACAATGAAGAATGCGCGGGGGGCAGGGCCATAGATGTTGGTGATAGCCTGCATATTGGCGATCGCGTTGGGGGTGGCACCCATACCGAAGCCGCAGGAGGCAGAAGCCATGACGGCAGCCTCGTAATCGCGTCCCATGACCCGGAAGGTAAAGAAGTATGCGAACAGAGCCATGAACACGGTCTGAATCAGCAGCATGACCACCATCGGTACGGCCAGAGAGGCCAGCTCCCACAGCTTCAGGGACATGAGAGCCATAGACAGGAACAGGGACAGGCAGGCATTGCCCAGCATGGAGATCACGTTCTCCATGGTGTTGAAGTTGATGGAGGCGGCATCCGACATATTACGGATGACAGCGGCGGCCAGCATGGCACCAATGTAGGAGGGGAACTTGACACCGGTTTTCTCGATCAGGAGGGAAATAATACTGCCGATGCCGGCGGCCAGAAACAGCATGCAGAAGGCGCGGAACAGGTTGTCGGAGTCCAGATTGTCACTCAGATTTTCCTCGGAAAAGTCGTCCTTATAGCCGTGATCCGTAGTGACCACATCGGAGTGGAGGCCGTTCTTGTTGATGAGGGTCTTGGCCACAGGGCCGCCAATCAGACCGCCCATAACAAGACCAAAGGTAGCCGCGGCATTGGCCAGGGCGTCGGCACCGGCCAGGGCAAAGTCGGTCTCCAGCATGGGGCCAAAGGAGGAGGCGGTGCCATGACCGCCCACCATAGCAATAGAGCCAACGCACAGGCCGAGCTTGGAGTCCAGACCGAACAGGTTGGCGGACAGAACACCAAGGAGGTCCTGACCCAAAACCAGCAGAGTCGCGACCACCACAAAAATAATGACCTGAAGGCCGCCCTTTTTCAGCAGCTTCAGGCTGGCAGTGTAACCAACACTGGTAAAGAACAGGGTCTGAAAGACGGTACGCATCGTCTCGTCCATCTCGAAAAATAGAACGCCGGTGGTGTTTAGTACCAGAGCCAGCACGGCGAAGATGATGCCGCCGATTACGGGAGCCGGTATACAGTATTTCTGAAGCACACGGACGTGTTTTTTCAGCAGGTCGCCGACGCAGTAAACCACGACAGCCAAAGCTACGGTCTGGTAGAGATCTAAGTGTAGAGTCAAATGGGGTCACAATCCTTTCTCATAAAACTGCCAGGGAACATAATTTATTATACCATGTTTAAAAGGGCGAAGCAACGAGGTTTCCAGACGATCATGCTCAAAATATGGCGCATATTGACTTTAATACGGTAGAAAAGCAAAACAGTGCTGTGATAATAGATGATAAGCACGCTTCCACTCACAGCGGTGCTCGCAGAGAATAATTCCGAACATCAGCCTGGCTGCGTGGGACAGCCTGTACTTTTTTTGATCGGACGAGCATAGGATAGGTCAGCGAATGAAGTTGGAGGTACGAAAGATGGAAGTGGACCTGATTTTCAAAATTGCCGCCATCGGGATTCTTGCGGCCGTGCTCAACCAAGTGCTGACCCGGGCGGGCAGGGATGAGCAGGGGATGATGGTGATTCTGGCAGCATTGGTGCTGGTTTTAACGATGGTAGTCCGGGAGGTAGCCAACCTGTTCGACCTGGTTAAGGTCCTGTTTCAGCTCTGATGGAGGCGGCGGTAAAAGTGGCCGCCTGTGCGGTGACAGCAGCGGTGCTGGCGGTGGTACTCAAAAAGAACACCCCTGAGCTGGCCATGCTGCTGGTGCTGGCGGCGGGGCTGTGGATCTTGAATTTGACGGCGCGGGGACTGGGCGCGGTGACCGACCTGATGGGAGAGCTGACCCGGCTGGCGGGCGTTTCAGAGGTGCTGATGGAGCCGGTTTTAAAGATCGTGCTGTTGTCCGTGCTGACGAGACTGACGGGGGAAATTTGCCGGGCTGCCGGAGAGGGGGGCATAGCCGCCTTTGTAGAGACAGCAGGTACGGTGCTGGCTCTGGTGGTTGCCTTGCCTCTGGTCCGGGCCGTGGTGGAACTGATGGGGTCGATCTTGCTATGAAACGGATGGTGATTCTTTTGGCGGTAACGCTTTTGTGTGTGCTGCCCTGCCACGCAGTTACATACCCGGAGGTGGACGAGCTGTGGGATCAGGCAGGGGGCTACGGTGTACTGGAAGGAGAGAGCCTGGAGGAGGGGCTTGGAGGCCTGCTGGATCAGACGGCGGGAGCGCTGGGCGGCGTCTTTCACCAGGGCGCCGCCACTGCCCTGAAACTGATGGCGGTGGTGCTCCTTTGCGCCCTGGCTGAGGGCGCAAAGGGGGGAGAAGACAGCCTTCGGGCGGTGGAGATTGCAGGGGCGCTGGCCATTACGGCGCTGACCATGACGGATATGGACGGGATGCTGGGCTTGGGACGGGAGACCATCGGAAAGATGGGGACCTTTTCCAAGGCACTGCTGCCGGTGATGGCGGTGCTCACTGCCGCGACAGGCAGCCCGGCCGGCGCTGCCGTCCGTCAGGGTGCCACAGTTCTCTTTTCTCAGTTGCTGCTCACGGTGATGGACGGACTGTTGGTCCCCCTTGTCTATGCCTATGTGGCGGTGTGCTGTGCCTCGGCGGCGATTGGTACACCGGGGTTAGACAAGCTGGCAGGACTTTTGAAAAGCGCGGTCACGTTTATTCTCACCGCGCTGCTGCTGGCCTTTGTGGGCTATTTGACAGCCAGCGGAGCAATCGCAGGGAGTGCAGATGCCTCCGCAGTGAAGGCAGCGCGCATGGCCATTACCCGCGCCATCCCCGTGGTGGGGGGCATATTGGCAGATGCCTCGGAAACTGTGTTGGTTGGGGCGTCCTCGCTTCGCGGTGCGGTGGGTGCCGCCGGTATGTTGGTGGTGCTCACCATCTGTCTGGCCCCCTTCCTGCACCTGGCGGTCCACTACCTGACCTATAAAGTGACAGCTGCCTTGTGCGCCATGGTGGCCAGACCCACGCTAAGCCGCCTGATCGATGCCATCGGAAGTGCCTTCGGTCTGGTACTGGGGATGACGGGGGCGGCGGCCCTGATTCTACTCATCAGCCTGGTGTCGGCACTGTCGGCGGTGATCCCATGACCGGGTGGCTGAGGACCTGGCTGATGTCCGTGCTGGTGGTGAGCCTTCTGTGTGCGCTTGCGGAGGCGATGATGCCGGAGGGAGCGGTGCGCCGGGTAGGAAAACTGGTCTGTGGTCTGGCGTTGCTGTGCGGTGTGCTGTGGCCCATTGTCCAGGCGGGGCCGCTTGTTGGGCCGGATTGGAGCGAGGCATGGGCGCTGGAGCTTGAGCGGGAACAGTCCAGGCTGGAGGAACGGCTGGGATCGGACATGAAACAAATCATAGAGGAGAACTGTGATGCATATATTCAAGACAAAGCAGCACAGCGTCATAGGTCCTGGAAGGTCCATGTGGTCTGCCGGGAAGAGGGCGGCCTCTATGTCCCGGACCGGGCAGAGGTGTACGGAAATCTGTCTACGGAGGAGAGCAGAGAGCTCGCCCGACTGCTGACGGAGGACCTTGGCATCCCACCGGAGCGGCAAAACCGGAGAGATGGGGAGGAAGGACCATGAAGTGGGATCTGGGTAAGCTGAGCAAAAAGTGGAAGGGGGCGGGGAACTATCAATACGCACTGTTGGTGTTGGTTCTTGGGGCGCTTCTCATGCTGCTGCCTACAGGGCGGGGGCGAGAGAACCCGCCAGCAGGGGACGGGACCTCCCAAACGGAGCCGTTTGAACTGGAGCGCTTCGAGAGACGCCTGGAGGACACCCTATCCCATGTGGAAGGGGCAGGACAGGTACGGGTGATGCTGACCATGGACAGCGGCAGTCGTCAGATTGTGGCGCAGGATCAGGAACGGGATCGGGAGGGAGCTGGCAGCTCCACGGTGGTCACCGTGTCCCAGGGGGGAGGGAAACAGGATGTGGCAGTGCTCCAGACCCTGGCACCTCAATTCCGCGGGGCACTGGTGGTCTGTCCGGGCGGGAAGGACCCGGTGGTCCGGTTAGGAATCACACAGGCACTGTCTGCCCTCACTGGCCTGCGCGCCGATCAGATTGCCGTCTGCACGGGAACAAAATAAAATGCCGCCGGGCGGGTACCCGGCGATGTGAATAAGGGAGGAACGACCATGAAAACAGGGAAGAAGAGGACGGGGTGGTCCAAGTTATGCAAGCGAAACGCTGTCGCGGCCGCCATTGCGCTTTTTGTTTGCGCCGCAGTCTATTTGAACTGGAGCTACGAGCAGGAAGCTCAGGTGGGAAAGACCTTGGGCCAATCGACCATGGTGGACGGTAAGGGGGGAGACCCGCTGCTGCCTGGCAGCGACCCTATGGCAGTGAGTGCGCCCAAGGGCGCAGAGGGAGAGGGCAGCGGTTACTTTGCGGCTGCTCGGCTCAACCGTCAGCAGGCCAGGGACAGCGCCCTATCGCTGCTGCAAGACGCAGCCGCACGGGAAGATGCAGATCCTACGGTGAAAGATCAGGTCCATACCACCATTCAGACCATGGCCGACTACACCGTGACCGAAGCCCAAATCGAAAATCTGGTGCTGGCAAAGGGCTATACAGACTGTGTGGCCTTTATTGGGGAGGACAGTCTCAATCTGGCGGTATCTGCCCCGGCCAACGGGTTGAGCGACAGTGACACGGCAAAGCTGCTGGATGTGGTCAATCAGGCGGCCGGGTTCACCGCCGACCAGATCAAGATCATTGAGGTGAAATAAGAAGTCAGACGGGGGCTCGGGAAGATTTTAACCTTCCGGTTGTCAAAGTGACGAAAGTGTGGTAAAATGCCAATGAACTTATTGCAACCTGCAATATAAGGAGCGTGGCAATTATGAGCGATAATAAAGAGTATGTCTCCCGCTCTGACGAGCTGGGCAACATCCATATTTCGGAAGAGGTCCTGGCCGTTATTTCTGCGGCTGCTGCCTTGGAGGTAGAAGGTGTCAGCGCCTTGGCCGCCAATCTGGGCAGCGACATCGCAGAGCTGTTGGGCAAGAAGAACCTGGCCAAGGGCGTCCATGTGAAGATGGAGGATGACAAGGTTGAAATCGAGCTGTCTGTCCTTATGAAGTACGGTCACACCATTCCCGAGATGGGCAAGGCCATCCAGGACGGCGTGAAGCAGGCCGTGGAGTCCATGACCGGCTTGGAGGTCGCTGCGGTCAACGTGAATGTAGGCGGCATTGTGTTTCCACCAAAGGTCTGAGAATGCCATGAAAAGGCGGCTGCTTTAAAAGAAAGCAGCCGCCTTTTTTACACAGAGCGTAAAAAAACACCGTGAAGCGAGCTTCACGGTGTTTTTTATGTCGCGAAAATTACTTCTGAGCCTCAACCTCGCCGAAAGAATGACCGTTGTAGGTCATGCAATTCTTGCACATACGGTGAGGCAGCCGGTAAGCCCCGCACTTGGGGCAGGTCACGATACCGGGGACCTCCAGCTTCCAAACGGAGCTGCGCCGCTTATCGCGCCGGGCCTTAGACACTTTTCCCTTAGGAACCGCCATGGGGTGACACCTCCTTCGATTGCGTGCTGAGGCAATATCTAAAAAATCCGACACGACAGAAAAGAGCCGGGTCATGTCTGATTTTTTAGATACTGCCAAAGGCACTTCGACTACTCACTCAGTTTCGCTATCCAACAGCTGCGCAAGGGCCGCCAGTCTTGGATCTACTTCAGGTTTACAACGGCAGGGTTCAAAATTAAGATTTGCACCACAGCCGCCGCACAGCCCTTTGCAGTCGTCTGAGCAAAGATTTTTAGTATCCATCGCCAGCACAAAGGCAGTCGTCACCACCTCGTCCAAATCCAACTCAGTGCCATCAAGCAGGAAAATCTCGTCGTTTTCCTCATCTTCCAGCTCCTGAGCAACCAGACAGTCCATATGAACCACCTTTTCACGGGAAAATGCTTTCCCGCAGCGGTCACAGGTCAGATCCAGCACGGACCGGGCAGTCCCCTTCAAAACCAGAGCGCCAGCGTGGTTGGTCACACTGCCCTCGGCAAGAACGGGACGGGTGATAGGCTTACTCCCATAGAAATCCAAGTCAGACAGATCCAACTCGAACGCAAAGTCCTTCCGTGCGTCAGGGACATGAATGATTTCACAAAGATCCAGACGCATAGCAGTTCTCCTTTCAGGGTATGCCTCCGTACTCGCATAATGGTACGGAAGATATTATAATGAATATTACCCTTCTTGTCAAACCTTTTTTATGATTGACAAATATAAATTTTTGTGTTCCAATCATTACTGTCCCTGCAAGTTGTACAAATCAGGAGGAGATCCGCCATATGAAGGAGTTTACCATCGGAAAAAACGACGCCGGACAGCGGTTGGACCGCTGGCTGGCCAAGACCATGCCTGTGCTGCCCGCACCGCTGGCACAGAAATATATTCGTCTGAAGCGGGTGAAGGTCAACGGGAAGGGTTCGAAACGGGATGTGCGCCTTCAAGAGGGAGACCTGCTCCAGCTCTATATCAATGACGAGTTCTTTGAACGCCCCACTCCTGAGAACGCATTTCTGTCCCTTTACCAGCCCAAGCTGAATATCCTCTATGAGGACGAGCACATCATGCTGCTGGACAAGCGGCCCGGCCTTGTGGTTCACCCGGACGAGCACGAGCGCGTGAACACGCTGCTCACCCACATACAGGCCTACCTCTACCAGAAGAAGGAGTGGTCCCCCTACTGGGAGAACTCCTTTGCCCCTGCGCTCTGTAACCGCATTGACCGAAACACCGGCGGCATCGTCATTGCGGCCAAGACCGCCGAAGGACTGCGGATCATGAACCAGAAGATCAAGGACCGGGAACTGAGCAAGTACTATTTGTGTGTGGTCAAGGGAAAGATGGAGCCCAAAGAGGGGAAACTCCAGGGGTATATTTTTAAAGATGAGGTGAAGAAGCAGGTCTACGTCCGCTCCAAACCGGAACCTGGGGCTAAGACCGCCGTCACCCTCTACAAGACTTTGGCGGTCCGCAACGGTCTGTCCCTGGTGGAGTGTGACCTCATCACCGGGCGTACCCATCAGATCCGCGCCCAGTTTGCCGCCGCCGGACACCCTCTGCTGGGTGACGGAAAGTATGGCAGCGAGCGGGAAAACCGCAAGTACGGCCGCCACGGACAGGCCCTCTACTCCTACAAGCTGTCCTTCAACTTTACCACGGATGCCGGACCACTGGAGAGCCTGAACGGAAAGACCTTCCAGGTGGAGGATGTGGACTTTGTCCAGGAATATTTCGAGGGATTCCAGCTTCCAGAGGAGAAAAACGGATAACTGCAATAAAAGTCAAGGAGAAGCCGGTCGGTACAGC
>JAHHSC010000020.1 GCA_020025455.1 Lawsonibacter sp.
AGCTGCCGCAGGATCTCCTGCCGCTTCTGCTCATACTCCCGGTCGCTGATAAGACCGGACCTTCGCAACTGTTCCAGCTGTTCCATCCGGGCCTTGGGGTCCCGGTCGTCCAGAGGCGACGCCCCTCGGCGGGCGTCTGCCTCGTCCTCAATGTGGATCTCCGGGCCGAAGTACTTCTTTCCAAAGGCCTGAAGGCCGTTTACCACGGTAATGATCAGGGCCATGACGGTCCAGAGGACGCCGAATACGCCCGTCTGGGGAATAATCACCGTCACGCCCAGCAGCACAAAAAGCCCTCCTATGAGCATACCGCCGGCGCTGGCGGCCTTGTTGGGGCGATAGGTCACACGTCGTTTCATCGGGATCGCTCCTTTCCGGTTTTGGGGGTCAGGGTGTCTCTGTTCCGATACGGACTCAGCCCTCGGTGGTCTCCTGGGTCACTGCCTCGCTGGGTTCCTCAGCGGTCTCCTCGCTGTCCTCCCGGTCAGCCAGGGCCAGGGAGATGACGCAGTCGCCCTCCTCCTTAAAGCGCATGACGATGACGCCCTGGGTGGCACGGCCGCAGACCCGGATGGAGTCCACATGGGTGCGGATGAGGATGCCCGCCTGGGTGACCAGCAGCAGGTCCTCGGTGCCGTCCACCACCTTGATGCCCACCACGGGGCCGGTCTTTTCAGTGACGGCGTAGTTCTTGATGCCGATACCGCCGCGGTTGGTGACCCGGTACTCGTCCACGTCGGTGCGCTTGCCGTAGCCCTTCTCGGTGATGGCCAGCACGGTGCTGCCCTTCTGGACGCAGCCGGCACCCACCACATAGTCGCCTTCACGCAGGCGGATGCCGCGCACGCCCACCGCGTCACGGCCCATGGGCCGCACGTCGGTTTCGTTGAAGCGGACGGCCATGCCGTCGTGGGTGGCGATGAGCACGTCCTGGTCGCCGTTGGTCTCCCGGACGGTGATGAGCTGGTCGCCCTCGTCCAGACGCAGGGCGCGGATGCCGGAGGCGCGGATGTTTTTCAGCGCTTCCAGAGGCAGACGCTTTACCGTGCCGTTCCGGGTGAACATCATCAGGAAGCTGCCTTCCTTCTCCTCCACGTCCATGGTGCGGGTGTGGATCATGGTCTGGATGCGCTCGCCCTGTTCCACCTGAAGCAGATTGATGATGTTGGTGCCCTTGGCGGTCTTGCCGCTCTCCGGCAGCTGATAGCCCTTCTTCCGATACACCTTGCCGGTGTTGGTGAAGAACAGGATATAGTCGTGGGTGGAGGCGGTGAACACGTCCACCACCACGTCCTCGTCCCGGGTGGTGATGCCCTTTTTGCCCATGCCGCCCTTGGACTGGGCGGTGTACTCGCTGACGGGGGTGCGCTTGATATAGCCCGCGTCGGTGAGGGTAAAGACGCACTGTTCCTCCTCGATGAGGTCCTCGATGTCGATCTCGTCCTCCACGTCCTGGATCTCGGTGATGCGCTCATCGCCGTACTTATCCCGGATGCCGATCAGCTCATCCTTCAGCACGCCGCGCAGCATCTCCTCGGAGGCGAGCAGCTGCTGGAAGTAGGCGATGCGCGCTTCCAGCTCCTTGTACTCGTTTTCCAGCTTCTCCCGGTCCAGACCCTGGAGCGCCTTCAGGCGCATATCCAGGATGGCCTGGGCCTGGACCTCGTCCAGCTCGAACCGGGTCATCAGGTTCTCCTTGGCGTTATCATAGCTGGTGCGGATGATGTGGATGACCTCGTCGATGTTGTCCTGTGCCACCAGCAGGCCCTCCAGCAGGTGGGCGCGCTCCTGGGCTTTTTTCAGGTCAAACTTGGTGCGGCGGGTAATGATCTCCTCCTGGAACTTGATATACTCGTCCAGGATCTCCCGCAGAGACAGGATCTTGGGCTGGGACTGGTTGTTGACCAGGGCCAGCATATTGATGGCGAAGGTGGTCTGGAGCTGGGTCTGGGCAAAGAGCCGGTTGAGCACCACCTGGGGATTGGCGGTGGTTTTCAGCTCGATGACGATGCGCATACCGTTGCGGTCGGACTCGTCCCGGATGTCGGAGATGCCCTCCAGGCGCTTATCCTCCACCTGTTCGGCCATGTTCTTGATGAGCATACGCTTGTTGACCATGTAGGGGATCTCGGTGACCACGATGCGGGTGCGGTCCCGGCCGAACTCCTCAAACTCGGTGCGGGCGCGGACCATGACGCGGCCCCGGCCGGTGGCGTAGGCGGCCCGGATGCCGGACCGGCCCATAATAATGCCGCGGGTGGGGAAGTCGGGGCCCTTGATGTGCTCCATCAGGTCACTCAGGGTGGCCTCGGGGTCGTCCAGCAGGCAGATGGTGGCGTTGATAACCTCGGTGAGGTTGTGGGGCGGGATATTGGTGGCCATGCCCACGGCGATGCCGGAGGAGCCGTTGACCAGCAGGTTGGGGAACCGGGAGGGCAGGACACGGGGCTCCTTCATGCTCTCGTCAAAGTTGGGGTCCCAATCCACCGTGTCCTTCTCGATGTCCCGCAGCATTTCAGCGGCGATTTTGGACATACGGGCCTCGGTATAACGGTAAGCTGCGGGGGGGTCGCCATCCACGGAGCCGAAGTTGCCGTGGCCGTCCACCAGCATATAGCGCATGGAGAAGTCCTGTGCCATACGCACCAGTGCGTCGTAGACGGACTGGTCGCCGTGGGGATGGTACCGGCCCAGAACCGTACCGACACAGGTCGCCGACTTTTTAAACGCCTTTTCCGCGGTGAGGCCGTCCTCGTACATGGCGTAGAGGATGCGGCGGTGGACGGGCTTGAGTCCGTCACGCACGTCCGGCAGGGCGCGGCCCTTGATGACGGACATGGCGTACTCGATATAGGATTTTTCCATTTCGGGGACCAGCGGGGAGTCCACAATATGCTGGTTCGGATAACGGATCTCCTCGGGATCGTACTGGGGTTTTTTACTCATTTGCAAAACAGCCTTTCTTTATCCGGGGGCAGGTTCTTCTGCTTCGGCCTGTTCCCGGCTTGCCTCTTGATTCAATGCGCCGATGTTCTCGGCGGTCAGGTCCTTATAATCCAGCTCCATCATCGCTCCATCGCCCACATAGGCCTGCATCCAGTCCTCATAATCCCGGGTGTCCACCGCCTCGGCATTCTCTCTGGGGCCGTCGGGCAGCAGGTAATAGACAAAGCCGGTGCCGCTTCGGTCGCTCTGGTCGGGGTAGCCGTCCGGGTACACGCTGCGGTCCCAGGCGTCCACGCAGCCCACATAGGAGTAGGAGTCCAGCTCGGGCCGGTACTCGTAGAGGGAAAAGGGCCAGAAGGCGCCGCCCTTATTGGGGTTGCTGGCCCACTGTGCCAGCACTGCGCCGTTTTTGAAAAACACCATGCCCGGATTCTCGTCCAGCTGGATGTTCACCGTTCCGGCGGCTTCATCCCAGTCCAGCACAAGGCCCCGCTGGTTTTCCAGCTCGGCGGCCACAAACCGGATGACCAGCTCCCGCCGGCCGTCTCCGTCCACGTCGGCCACGGCAAATTGGTTTTCCTTCATGCTGTGGAGCTCGCCGTCAAAGTCGTCTGTCTGGCTATCGGGGAAGGTGTGCTCCTCCAGCAGCCGGGTCAGCACCTCGGCGTAGGCCAGGGCGGTGGGGTCCTCCCCCTGCCGCGTGCCGGTCACCGGCATCGGCTGGGTGGCCGGTTCCAGTTCCACCAGGGGCATCTCGCCTATGGGCTTGCTCTGGTCCCCGCTCTGGGGGCGGTCAGACTGGGCCGATGAGGGAGGTTCCTCCTGCTCCGGGGTCTCCAGACCGGTCTGTTGACCGGAGGAATGGTTCCCCTCCGGTGCAAGCCCCTGATTTTGGGGGCCGCAGGCGGTGAGCAGGGTCATCGTGGCACAAAGAACATATAAAACGATATATTTCATGGGTTTAATAGTCCAGGTTGGTGGCATTCTGCGCGTTGCGCTCAATGAACTCCTTGCGGGGCTCCACCTTTTCACCCATCAGGATGGTGAACGTCTCGTCGGCTGCGGCTGCGTCGTCCAGGGTGATGCGGCGCAGGGTGCGCTGCTCGGGGTCCATGGTGGTCTCCCACAGCTCGTGGGCGTCCATCTCACCAAGGCCCTTATAGCGGCTCACGTCGATCTTGGCGTTGGGATTGTCCCCGCGCATCTCAGCGGCAATGCGCTCCTTTTCGGGGTCGGAGTAGGCCACCCGGGTCTGCTTGCCCCGGCTGATCTTATAGAGGGGCGGGACGGCGGAGTAGACGTAGCCCTGCTCGATGAGGGGGCGCATAAAGCGGAAGAAGAAGGTCAGCAGCAGGGTACGGATGTGGGCGCCGTCCACATCGGCATCGGCCATGATGACGATTTTGTGGTAGCGCAGCTTGCTCAGATCAAACTCCTCGCCGATTCCGGCACCCAGCGCCACGATGACGGGCTGGAGCTTCTCGTTGGAGTAGACCTTGTCGGCGCGGGCCTTCTCCACGTTGAGCATCTTGCCCCACAGGGGCAGGATGGCCTGGAACCGGGAGTCACGGCCCTTGGTGGCAGAGCCGCCTGCGGAGTCGCCCTCGACGATATACAGCTCGGTGAGCTCGGGGTTTGTCTCGTTGCAGTCGCGCAGCTTATCCGGCATGGACGCGCCGCCCAGGGCGGTCTTGCGGCGGACGGACTCGCGGGCCTTGCGGGCCGCGTCCCGGGCGCGGGAGGCCAGAATGGTCTTTTCCAGAATGGCCTTGCCCACGGCGGGGTGTTCCTCCAGATAGACCTCCAGCCCATTGCTGACAATGCGGTTGACCAGGGTGCGCATCTCGCTGTTGCCAAGCTTAGCCTTGGTCTGGCCCTCGAACTGGGCGTTGGTCAGCTTCACGGAGATGATGGCGGTGAGGCCCTCGCGGCAGTCGTCGCCGGTGACCTTCTCGTCGTCCTTCAGGAGCTTTGCCTTGCGGCCGTAGGCGTTCAGGGCGTTGGTCAGGGCGCGGCGGAAGCCCTCCTCGTGCATACCGCCCTCCGGGGTGCGCACGTCGTTTGCAAAGGACACCATCAGCTCCTGATAGCCGTCGTTATACTGCAAGGCCACCTCGGCGGAGGAGTCGTCCTGAACTCCCTCCATGTAAATGACGTCACTGTGAATGGGGGTCTTGTTCCGGTTCTTGAAGGCGACGAACTCGCGGATGCCGCCCTCGTAGCACATATCGTCCTCCTGCTCCTGGCCCTCCCGCAGGTCCACCGTCTGGATACGGAGCCCGGCATTCAGGAAGGCCTCCTCCCGCATCCGGGTGTGGAGGGTCTCGTAGTTATAGATCAGGGTGTCGAACATCTCGGGGTCCGGCTTGAAGGTGACGGTGGTGCCGGTGTGGTCGGTCTTGCCCACCACAGTCATGGTCTGGGTGATCTTGCCCCGGGCGAATTTCATCTCGTAGATCTGTCCGTTCTTGTGGACCTGGACCTCCAGCCACTCGCTCAGCGCGTTGACCACGGAGGCACCCACGCCGTGCAGACCGCCGGACACCTTGTATCCGCCGCCGCCGAACTTACCGCCGGCGTGCAGGATGGTGAACACCACCTCCAGAGCGGGCTTGCCGGTCTGGGGCTGGATATCAACGGGGATGCCTCGGCCGTTATCGGTGACGGTGATGGTGTTGTCCGGGTTGATGGTCACGGTGATGTCGCTGCAATAGCCGGCCAGTGCCTCGTCGATGGAGTTATCGACGATCTCATAGACCAGGTGGTGCAATCCGGACTCCGAGGTGGAGCCGATATACATACCGGGGCGCTTACGGACGGCTTCCAGCCCCTCCAGCACCTGGATCTCAGAGCCGCCGTACTCGTGCTCGACCTGAGTCGGATTCAATTCGTTCTGTTCAGACATAAGTTACCTCCAAATGGTTCGTGTGGAGATCATTGGGATCGGAGGGACTAGAGGCAGGCTCTGACCTCTCCGATCTCAACGATCCTGTGATCGGCGCAGGGCCGGACCGACCCTGATGGTTTCTCTCTCTCTTTTATACTCCGAAAGGGCACGGAACTTCCGTGCAGTTTGCGTTTCCTTCTTCGGTGCTGCACGGCCTTACAGCACGCCCTGCTCCATCCTCCGGCTCAGGGTGGCGGAGGAAAACTGGCTTAAATAGACGGTGGGCTTCTCGTCCGGTCCGCCTACCAGCACAATGGACCGGGGCAGATCGTCGCCCAGCCACACCGAGCGGCCCTCCAGCTCGGCCTGCTCCAGAAATTCTCTGGTTTTATAGGCCCAGCTGGCGTTATCCAAATCGAAAATGCCCAAAATGTCCCGGTGGGTCACCACCACGGACTGGCCCAGATGCAGATACATGGCCGTACCTCCTCAGACAAGCGCGCCGTTTTTGATGTGAAAGGCCATTCCGCCCTCCAGCCCCTCCAGCTTTTCCTCCTCGCAGCAGGTGATAAACACCTGGCCGCCCCGGATGCGGTTCAAGACAAAGGCCTGCCGCCGGTGGTCCAGCTCACTGAGCACATCATCCAGCAGCAGCACCGGCCACTGGCCCGTCTCCTCCTGAAAAATCTCCCGCTGGGCCAGCTTGAGGGACAGGGCCGCCGTCCGGGTCTGGCCCTGGGAGCCATAGGTCTTGGCGCTCTGGCCGTTGATGCACACCAGCAGATCGTCCTTGTGGGGCCCGCTCAGACACTGGCGGGCCTCCAGCTCCGCCTGGCGGTGGCTCGCCTGGTGGTCCATCAGCATGGGCAGCAGCTCCCGCGGGGGCCGCCTGGGGTCGTCCACGGTGGACACCGTCTGATACTCCAGCGTGAGCTCCTCCCGTCCGCCGGAGAAGTCCCGGTGGATGGCGGGGGCGTTCTCGCCCAGGCGTTTGACGAAGTGGGCCCGGTAGTGGATGAGGATGGCGCCCATCTGGGCCATTCTCACGTCGAAATCGTCCAGCGTGTCCAGCAGAGACGGATGCTCCTGCCAGTCCCGCAAAATGCGGGTCTTGTGCTCATAGAGGCGGTTATACTCCGCCAGAGCCTGGGCATACCGGGGGCGCAGCTGGCTGATGGCCCCGTCCAAAAACCGCCGTCTGGCCGCGCCGCCCTCCCGGATGAGGTACAGATCCTCCGGGCAGAACAGCACGGTATTTAAAATGCCGCTCAGCTCCCCGGCGTTTTTCAGCCTCAGCCCGTTGGAAAAAAGCTGCCTGCCCCGGCCCCGTTTCAGGTGGGCCTCCAGGGTGAAGTTCCGGTCCCGGCTCTCCACGCAGCCCTTGATCTGGGCCTCGTCCGCGTCCATATGGATCATCTCCCGGTCATAGCGGGCCCGGTGGGACCTGGCACAGGACAGATAGGCGATGGCCTCCAGCAGATTGGTCTTGCCCTGGGCGTTGTCTCCGTAAATCAGGTTCACTCTGGGGTCGAAGCTGGCCTCCAGATGGGAGTAGTTGCGGAAAAAGTCCAGCTCCAGGGACTTGACGATCATTTCACCACCAGCTCCAGCTCGTCATCCAGCACGGCACGGTCGCCCGGACGCAGCTTGCGGCCCCGCATGGTGCAGACCTCGCCGTTGACCCGGATGCGGCCCTCCTGAATAATCAATTTTGCATCGCCGCCGGTCTCTACGGCCCCGGCAAATTTCAGCAGGTCCTGGAGCCTGATGAACTCGGTGTGGATCTGGATGTCATGTGTTTCCATATAATACCTCATAAATTGGAACGATTGAGCAGCCCGTTTCCTGGGAAACGCGGTTTTCCTGCCCCCTGGGGGCACCATGCTGCACGGACAAAAAAGCAAGATCTCTTAAATACGCTCGGTATACAAACTGTATTAGTTGGCCTTCAGGCGGACCGGGAGAACCATATAGATGAAGTTCTCCTCCCCCTCGGCGGGCAGGATGACGCAGGGGGCAACACCGGAGGTGAACTCCATGCGCAGCTTGTCGGCGGGGGCGGCCTTCAGGGCATCCATCAGATACTTATTGTTGAAGCCGATCTCAAGCGCCTGGCCGTCACCTTTCAGGGGACAGGTGTCGTGGGCGTCGCCGATGGCGGTTTTGGTGGAAATATAGACCTGGTCGTTCTGGAACTGGCAGCGCAGGGGGGACTTGAGCTTTTCGGTGATCATAATGGACATACGCTCCAGCGAGGCCAGCAGCGCGCGGGTCTCGACCTCCACATGAATGGAGTTGTTTCTGGGGATGGCGTTCTTATAGGGGAGGAATTCACCCTCCAGACGGCGGCAGACCAGCAGAATGGAGCCGATCTGGAACATCACGTGCCGCGCGCCCTGGGTTACCGTCACGTTTTCCTCGCCGGAGCAGATTTTTTCCACCTCGCTGAGGGCCGCGCGGGGGACCACAAAGGAGAAATTCTCCGCGCCCTTGCGCTCTACCAGTTTCTCCTTCCGCAGGGCCAGCCGGTAGCCGTCCACGGACACCACGGTGAGGGTGTCCTTCTCCACGTCGAACAGGGAGCCGGTGTGGACCGGGCGGCTTTCGTTGTCGCTGACGGCGAACAGGGTCTGGCCGATCATGGTGCGCAGCATGGGCTGGGGCAGGGTGAGGGCGTTCTGCTGCTCCACGCTGGGCAGCTCGGGGAACTCCTCAGGGTCGGTGCCCAGGATGTTGAACTCCGATTGGCCGCATTTTATGTTAACCATGTAGCCGTTGGACGAGAAGTAGACCACGTCGTCGGGCAGCTTGCGGACAATCTCTCCAAACAACCGCGCCGACAGCACCAGGGAACCCCACTCGGTCACGTCGGCGGGGACGGTGGCCTGGATGCCGGTTTCCAAATTGTAGCCTGTTAAGCGAAGCTGGCCTTCGGCTTCCACCAGAATGCCTTCCATGGCTGGGATGGAGCTCTTAATGGCGACCGCTCGAGACGCAACCGAAACGGCAGTGGAGAGGAGTGCCTTCTCGCAGGAAAATTTCATGTGGTAGTCCTCCATTCGTGTCTCCCAATAGGGATGGGAGAGGGTATTTTTAGTAACAGTAGTCCGTAGTACGGATTTATGTGGAAAAGTGGTTGTAACCTTTGGGGTGCAGGGATTTGGCCGTCCACAGGGGTTGTGGATAAATTGGGGGCGAAGGAAGGCGGTTTGTGGAATGTGAAAGTTATCCACATTTGTCCACTAACTTTCCACAATTTTTGGGGATAAACGCGCGCGTTCGCCCGCCCCGGCCCTTAATAGCGGTTTTTGATGTTGTTGGTGATGTCCTTGATGATCTCGTCGGTGTCGGGATTGGTTTTGATCTGGCTCTCCACCCGGTCGATGGCGTGCATGACGGTGGTGTGGTCCCGGTTTTCAAACTCCTTGCCGATCTCGCTGAGGGTCAGGTTGGTCATCTGACGGATCAGGTACATGGCGATCTGGCGGGCGGTGGAGACCTCTTTGGAGCGGCCCTGGCCCCGGAGAATGGACGGATCGATGTTGTAGAAGGAGCTGACCTCCTCGATGATGACGTCGGCGGTGGGTGCCACGGAGGGCTCGTCGGAGATCATCTCCTTCACCGCCCGGATGACGGTGCCCGCGTCCACGTTTTCGCCCATGAGCTGGTGGAAGGCCATAAGGCGGTTGACCGTGCCCTCGATCTGGCGCACGTTCAGGGTGATGTTCTCAGCGATATACTGAAGCACCGTCTCAGGCAGGTTCATGCCCAGGCGGATGGCCTTGTTTTTGATGATGGCCATGCGGGTCTCGTAGTCGGGGGGCTGGATATCGGCGGGCAGGCCCCACTCGAACCGGGTGCGCAGCCGGTCGTCCAGCCGCAGCATATCCTTCGGCGGCCGGTCGGCGGTGAATACGATCTGTTTGTTCAGCTCGTAGAGGGTGTTGAAGGTGTGGAACATCTCCTCCTGGGTGGAGTCACGTCCGGCGATGAACTGCACATCGTCCATGAGGAACACGTCGGCACCCCGGTATTTTTCCCGGAATTCGGTGTTCCGGCCTTCCCGGATGGCCTGGATCAGGTCGTTGGTGAAGGTGTCGCCCTTGATGTAGACGATCTTGTAGTCGGGGTGGCGGCCGTGGATGGCGTGGGCGATGGCGTACAGCAGGTGGGTCTTGCCCAGGCCGGAGGGCCCGTAGATAAAGAGGGGGTTGTAGCCCGCCTGACCGGGGGTGTCGGCCACGGCGCGGGCGGCTGCGTAGGCGTATTTGTTGGAGGAGCCCACCACGAACCGGTCGAAGGTGTAGTCCTCGGTACCGGGCAGGAAGTTATCCTGCTTTTTGGTCTCGGCGGCGTAGGAATCCTTCTCGTCCTCGGTGAGGACGGTGACTTCAAACTCGGCGGAGAAGAGCTCCTTCAGAGCCTTTTGTATAAAGGACACATACCGGGTGGCTACCAGGTCGCGCTTGAAGCGGACCGGGCTGTAAATGATAAACTCGTTGTCTTTGAGGGCGATGGGCTCGATGTCGGAAAACCAGGTCTTGATGGTGGTGGAGGTCATGTCGGCCTTCATAAGCTCCAAAACCTGATTCCAAATCTCGACCGCTGGGTTCATAGGGCGTCCTCTCCTTTGCTTAGGTGATGATGGATACGGTGAAGCCACCGAAAACTGAAAATCTCACACCCTTCATTATACCAAAAATCACAGCGACAAGCAAGGAAAAACGTCCATTATTTTATATAAATGTAAAGCATGCCGCAACGCGGCGGAAGCTTCCACAAACCATCCACCGCCCCCGCGGTCGGAAGGGGCATTTTGGGGCGGTGCAGCGCAGAATGAACCCCGGCCCGGACCCATGCGGCGGGGCGGGAAGTTCATCCACATATTGAAGCTTTTTTGTGGAGAAAAGAAGGGCGGACGGCCCGGAACCGGGGCGCGCGGGGGAGAAAACGGCGGGTTGGCGGGTCAAAACCTGTGGGTGCGGAGAAAGCAGACCACAATATGTTGTAATTCGGTGGAAAATCAAGAAAAAGTACGCTCTGACAGGAAAAAATGGTTGACAGTCGCTGTGCTTATCGTCTATAATGAATAATGCTCTTTCCTGGAAAGGCGTTCTTTTACTCGTTTCCGGGAATCAAAATGCAGACCGCAGCCCAATGGGCTGTTGTTGGGCCGGGAAAGCCGGCTTGAAATAAGATGAGGAGGTGTCCCCCCATGGTTCGTACCTATCAGCCTAAGAAGCGTCAGCGCTCCAAGGTGCATGGCTTCCGCAAGCGCATGGCCACCAAGAATGGCCGCAAGGTCCTTGCCCGCCGCCGTGCCAAGGGCCGTGCCCGTCTGACCCACTGATGACACGGGGCAGACTGCCCATGTCAGCGGTGCGCGAAACGGGAAACCGGATCGCAAACGCAAACGGGATCGCGGAAACTGAGGACACAGTCGAATAGATCGCGCATCAGGGGCGTGGGAGATATCCCCCGCCCCTAAAGCCGTACCCGGAAATAAGGCTTTTGCTGCGGCAATTTGACCCACTGTCCCAACTACATCGGACACAGCACGGCGCGGGAGGAACCCATGAAACATACCATTCCACTCAAACAAAATCATGAATTCCGCCGCCTCTACCACAAGGGGAAGAGCGCGGTTTCGCCCTACTTCGCGGTCTACTGCCGGAAAACAGGCCGGCCCATGAGCCGTCTGGGCATCACCACGGGCGTGAAGCTGGGCCATGCCGTCAAGCGCAACTTTGTCCGCCGCCGTATCCGCGAGCTCTACCGCACCAATGAGGAGAAGCTGCTGCCCGGCTACGATATCGTGGTCGTGGCCCGCACCCGTGCCATCTATGGCAAGTATGCCGATTTGGAACGCAGCTTCCTGCAATTGATGAAAAAGGAGGGGCTGCTGGCCCCCAAGACCAAGGAGCAGCCGTGAAAACGCTGATTTTGGCCCTGATCCGGTTTTATCAACGCAGCATCTCACCCATGCGTCCGCCCTGCTGCCGCTTTATCCCCACCTGCTCCCAGTATGCGCTGGAGGCGGTGGAAAAGTACGGTGTGTGGAAGGGGGGATGGCTGGCCCTGCGCAGAATCCTGCGCTGCCAGCCCTTTCACCGGCAGAAGTCCATCGAGTACGACCCCGTGCCCTGAGGCTGTGCCGGTCTATTCTTTACTTGCGGAGGTAATATCGTGGGAATCATTCTGAAACCCTTTGCCTGGCTGCTGCTGTTCTTCTATAATTTTCTGAACAGCTACGGCCTGGCCCTGATTTTGTTCGCCATTGTCGTCAAAACCATTCTGTTCCCCGTCACCCTGAAGAGCAAGAAGAGCATGATCCAGACCACCATGCTGTCCGGAAAGCTCCAGCGGCTTCAGAAGCAGTATGGCAAGGATAAGGAACGCTATAACATGGAGGTCCAGAAGCTCTACGCGCGGGAGAAGGTCAACCCCATGAGCGGCTGCCTGTGGTCCATCATCCCCATGATCCTGCTCATTGCGCTGTACGCCGTTGTGCGTCAGCCCCTGACCTACTTCATGGACCTGACCGCCGCCCAGGTTGACCAGCTCGCCGCTGCGCTGGACTGGCAGAACGTGGCCGTGGCCAACGGCTGGGTCAGCGCCAAGGCCATGGCCAGCGCGGTGGCCAAGCTGGCCGAGAACCCGGACTACTCCCTGGTGGCCAACACCGGCAGCTTTAACCAGCTGCACCTGATGGGCCTCATCACGCCCGGCAACCTGGCTGAGCTGCAAAGCCTGATCGGCAGCGACAAGCTCTTTGTTATGAACACCCAGTTCCTGGGCATGAACCTGGCCGCGGTTCCCAAGTGGAAGCTGTGGGAGGTGGGCTTCAACCTGGAGAACATCCTGCTGTTCCTGCTGCCCATCGTGTCTGTGGTGACCTCCTACGCCTCCATGAAGGTGTCTCTGGCCACCAACTCCATGAATCAGGAGAACAAGAATGCCCAGATGGAGCAGACCAACAAGATCATGATGTTGATGATGCCCATCATGTCCCTGTGGATCGGCTTTACCGTCCCCGCCGGCCTGTCCATCTACTGGATTGCCCAGTATCTCATCCAGATGATCCAGGAGGTCATCTCCGCCAAGATGCTGAAGAAGGACTATGAGGAGGCCCGCCGCGTGGCCGCCGAGAACGAGGCCCGCGAAAAGGAAGAGGAGAAGAAGCGGAAGGAAGAGGCTCGTCTGGAGCGCGCCCGCCGCATCGAGGAAGAGAAGCACCAGAAGGGCAAGAAAAAGAAGAAGGACGAGGAGCCTGAGCAGGAGGGCGTCAACAAGGACGACAGCCGCGAGGGTCTGCGTGCCTATGCCCGAGGCCGTGCCTATATGCCGAACCGGTTTGAAACCGGCGTCCAGCCCTACACCGACCCCAGCGACCTGATCGTGAAGCTGGAGCAGGAGGCGGCCCAGAAGAAGGGCAGAAAGAACAAGAAGGCGGAGGCGAAATCCGCCGACAAGGACCAGAACGACCAGAACAAGGAGGTCTGACGGTATCATGGTGAAATTTATCGAGACCACCGGCCGCACCGAGGAGGACGCCATTCAGGCGGCCCTGTTCCAGCTGGGCCTGGAGCGGTACGACGTGTCGGTGGAGGTCATTGAGCGTGCCAAGTCCGGATTTCTGGGCTTCGGCTCCAACCCCGCCAAGGTCCGCGTGAGCTACGAGGACGTGAACGGTGTCGCCAAGCCCATCGGCGGCGACGACTTCAAGATCGACGTCTTTGGTGAGCCCGAGAAGAAGCCAGCGCCGGAGAAAAAGCCCAAGGCAGAGCCCGAGCGGAAGCCCCGGCCCAAGGCGGAGAAGCCCGCCCCCGCGCCTGCGGCCAAGGAGAAGGCGGAGCAGCCCGCCGAGCCGGAGGAGGAGACCATCCTCACCGCCAAGCCCGGCTGGGAGGCCAAGCCCCGCCGGGCGCGCGCTGAGCGCCGTCCCCGTCCGGACGAGCAGATCCAGGCCGGCGACGAGCTGGTCATGCGTCCCACCCCCCGTGCCGCTAAGCCTGTGGATTACACCCCCGCTGCCGAGGACGACGCGAAGGCCGCGCAGATCCGCAGCTTCCTCACCGGTCTTATGGAGCACCTGGACGTGGAGGCCCAGCCTGAGATTTCGGTCTCCAGCGAGGGCAGCTATCAGGTCATCCTCCAGGGCGAGAACCTGGGCGCCATCATCGGCCGCCGGGGCGAGACCCTGGACGCCATCCAGCAGCTGACCAACTACTCGGTCAACCGGGGCCAGGCCAAGCGCACCCGCATCCATGTGGATGCCGAGGGCTACCGCGCCAAGCGTGAGGAGTCCCTGCAGCATCTGGCCGTGAAGGTGGCCGGTAAGGTGGTCAAGTATCGCAAGAACATGACCCTGGAGCCCATGAACGCCTACGAGCGCCATGTGATCCACACGGCACTTCAGGAGTATCCGGGTGTCACCACCTACTCCACCGGCGTGGAGCCCAACCGCCGCACCGTGGTGGCCTACGCCCCCGACCAGAAGTAAGCCACCCCTTAAGCGCCAAGATAAGCGGCGGGAGAATTGTTCTCCCGCCGCTTTTTTTCCACACAATACGCAAGGAATGTGGAGAAAACCGGCCTGGGCCAGCCAACCAGCGGTTTGCAAACTGAGAAAGGAGAGGGGAGTTTCAATGCCTACCCCACTATACGATACGCTGACGGCTTACGCCGCCCAGCACACCGCCCGATTTCATATGCCGGGCCACAAGGGAAAGACTCTGCCCGCCCCGGAGCTGGCCCCGCTGGCTGCCATCGACGTGACCGAGATCACCCCCACCGGCAACCTCTTTGAGGAGGGGGAGCCCTTCGACTCCGCCCAGAAGCTGTGGGCCGACCAGTTCGGCTTTGACTGCTGTCAGTTCCTTACCGGCGGCTCGACAATGGGCATTTATACCGGTATGACCCTGCTGTGCAATCCCGGCGACAAGGTGCTGGTGGATCGGGCCTGCCACCGGGCGGTCTATCATATCCTGGCCCTGCTGGACCTGGAACCTGTTTTTATGGAGCGGCCCTGGAGCACGCAGTACCGCCTGATTTTCCACTTTACGAGAGAAGATGTGGAAAAAGAACTGGACCTGCACCCGGAGGTGAAGGCGGTGTGCCTCACCTCGCCCACCTACGCGGGCCTGCTGTCCGATGTGCCCGGCATTGCCGAGGCCTGCCACAAGCGGGGCAAGAAGCTCTTTGTGGACGGGGCCCACGGCGCACACCTGCCGTTTCTGGGACAAAAGCCCTTTGAGGGGGCCGACGCCGTGGCGGTGTCCGCCCATAAGACCCTGCCCGCCATGGGACAAAGTGCGCTCATCTTTGTCAACGGGGAGGACCACGCCCGGGTGCGCCGGGTGGCCTCCCTCTACGGCTCCTCCAGCCCCTCCTATCCCATGATGGCCTCGCTGGATCTGGCCCGCCAGTGGCTGTTGGACCACCCCGATGCGTATCAGCACACCGCCCGGCGGGTGGCACGGCTCCGGGAGCGCTTCCCAAGTCTGGGCGGCGAGCTGCCGCTGGACCCCTGCCGGCTCACCATCTGCGTGAAAAACGGCCCCGATTTTGCACAAAAGCTAGAAGAGCGTGGGATTTTTGTGGAGATGGAGGACGGCGGACACATCGTCCTCATCTGCACCGCCCAGGATAGCGACGGGGATTTTGACCGTCTGGAGCAGGCGCTGGAATCCCTGCGGGACCAGATGGGACCGTGCCAGGCCCTGCCGCCTCCGCCCCTGCCTGCCCGGGCCATGTCCGGCCGGGCGGCGCTGTTCGCCCCGCAGGAGACCCTGCCGCTGGAGGCCTGTCTGGACCGGGTGGCCGCCTGCCAGCTGGCCCCCTATCCCCCCGGAGTGCCCGTGGTGGCACCCGGCGAGATCATTTCGAAAAAAGAACTTTCCTATTTGAAACAAATAGGATATAATAAAAAAGATGTACAAGTCGTGCGGGAATAAGGACGTTTCCGCCCGGAAAGGAAGCCTCTGCCCCGACGAGGGAACGGGGAGCAACGGTGCGTAGGAGGTTATGATGGAGCTTTCGGCCCTGGCGGGAAACCCCCGCCTGAAAGAACAGCTGGCCCAGCGGGCCGCCGGGCGGGGACTAAGCCACGCCTATATCCTGGCCGGGCCTGCAGGCTCCGGCCGTCACACCCTGGCTCGGATTCTCTGCCAGGCCATGGTGTGTACCGCCCCGCAAGAGCTGCGGCCCTGCGGGCGCTGTCCCCAGTGCCGGAAGGCCGCCGGGGGCACCCACCCCGATGTGATCGTTGTGGCCGGCCCCGGAGAGGGAAAACCCATTGCCGTGGACCAGATCCGAGCCGTCCGCTCCGATGCCCATATCCGGCCCAACGAGGGGGCGCGGAAGATCTATCTGCTGGAACAGGCCGACCAGATGAACGCGTCTGCCCAGAACGCCATGCTGAAGCTGCTGGAGGAGGGACCCGCCTACGCCGCCTTCCTGCTCTGCGCGGAGAACCCCGGCGGCCTGCTGGAGACCGTCCGCTCCCGCTGTGAGGAGCTGGAGCTCTCCCCCGTGTCCCAGAGCGAGTGCGCCGCCTGGCTGAAGGGCCGCTTCCCTGATCGGCCGGAGGGAGAGCTCCGGGCCGCCGCCGTGCACTGCCAGGGCATCCTGGGCCGGGCGGTGGAGGAGCTGAACGGGGGAGAGGACCGGGCCGCGCGGCTCAGTCAGGCCAACGCGCTGGCCGACGCCCTGGAAACGGGGTCGGAACTGCGGCTTTTCGAGGCCTCCACGGTGCTGGAGCAGGTCCCAAAGCCCCAGCTGGTCCCCCTGCTGGATGCCCTCACGGAGGAGCTGACCCGCCGCATGGTGCCAAGCACCAACCGGAAGCGGCTTGTGCGGGCGGTGGACCTGGTGCGTGAGCTGCGGGCGGGGGCCCTGGTGAACGCCAATCCCGGCCAGCTGGCGGGCTGGCTGTGCGCCGGAATGTTTGTCAATGCCGGGAGCGGCGGGGAGCGGTGAAGCTCCGCCCGACCCGTGGAACTAAAGGAGAACATCCAATATGATCGAGATTATCAGCGTCCGCTTCAAAGAGAGCGGCAAACAATATTACTTCAATCCCGAGGGAAGGCAGTTCCAGGTGGGCGACGGGGTCATCGTGGAGACGTCCCGCGGCACCGAGTACGCCCAGTGTGTCCAGGAGAACACCATGATCGACGAGATGGAGCTGACCGCACCGCTGCGCCCCGTGGTCCGCGCCGCCACCCCCGAGGACGCGCTGACCCTGGAGAAGAACAAGGAGAAGGAGCAGAAAGCCTTTGAAATCTGCCAGCAGAAGATCGCCGAGCACGGGCTTGATATGAAGCTGGTGTCCGCCGAGTACAGCTTCGAGGGCAACAAGGTGCTGTTTTTCTTCACCTCTGACGGCCGTGTGGACTTCCGCAGTCTGGTGAAGGACCTGGCCAGCAGCATCCACGCCCGCATCGAGCTGCGCCAGATCGGCGTGCGTGACGAGGCCAAAATGCTGGGCGGCCTGGGCATTTGCGGCAGACCCTTCTGCTGCGCTCAGTTCATGGGCGACTTTCAGCCTGTGTCCATCAAGATGGCAAAGACCCAGAACCTGTCCCTGAACCCCAGCAAGATCTCCGGCACCTGCGGCCGCCTGATGTGCTGCCTGAAATACGAGCAGGAGGCCTATGAGGATCTGGTGAAGCACGCCCCTAAGCAGGAGTCCTTCGTGGAGACCCCCGACGGGGCGGGAACGGTCACCAATGTGAACCTGCTGCGGCAGACGGTGAACGTGCGGCTGGATAACGCGCCCGAGACCACCAAGTGCTACCACAACTGCGAGCTGTGTGTGGTCCGCAACGGCAAGGGCAAGCGGCCCGACGGGTATGTGGAACCCCCGCTGGAGGAGCTGGCCAAGCTGCGCTGCCCGACTGACGAGGCCGATCTGGCGGTGAGTGAGGAGCGCGCCCTGGCCGCAGCGCTGGAGGCCGCCTTCCCGGCCCGGGAGGAGGAGCCTGCGGATGGCAAGCCCGTGCCCAAAGCCGACGGCGCGGACCAGGCCCCCGCCGAGAAGCGGGAGCGCAGCGAGAACAGCCGCCGTCGCCGCCGTCGCCCCCGTCCGGAGGGCAGAGAGAAGCGGGAGGAGAACGCCCCCGCCGCGGGCG
>JAHHSC010000021.1 GCA_020025455.1 Lawsonibacter sp.
GTCGCTTAGCGCTGGATACGGCCGGAGCCGTCGCCGCCGGCCAGCTTCTCAACCTCGGCCACGGAGACCATGTTGTAGTCGCCCTCGATGGTGTGCTTCAGAGCGGAAGCGGCCACAGCGAACTCAACAGCCTGCTGAGTGGTCTTGCCATTGAGCAGGGCGTAGATCAGGCCGCCGCCAAAGCTGTCACCGCCGCCCACGCGGTCGATGATGCGCAGCTCGTACTTCTTGGAGAAGCAGTACTCGTCGCTGGCCACGTCGTAGAGCATGGCGCTCCAGCCGTTGTCGGAGGCGGAGTGGGACTCACGCAGAGTGATGGCCACCTTCTCAAAGCCGAACTTGTCAGCCAGCTGCTTGGCAACGGACTTGTAGCCCTCGCGGTTGATCTCACCGGCGTAAATGTCGGTGGCCTCAGCCTCGATGCCGAACACGTCCTTGGCGTCCTCCTCGTTGGAGATGCACACGTCCACATACTGGCACAGGTCGGTCATGGCAGCGCGGGCCTCCTCACGGGTCCACAGCTTGCCGCGGTAGTTCAGATCGCAGGAGATCTTCACACCGTGGGCCTTAGCGGCCTTGCAGGCCTCGCGGCAGATGTCCACCACGTTGGCGCCCAGAGCGGGAGTGATGCCGGTGAAGTGGAACCAGTCCACACCGTCAAAGATCTTGTCCCAATCGAAATCAGCGGTGGAAGCCTCCTGGATGGCGGAGTGGGCACGGTCATAGATGCAGACAGAGCCGCGCTGAGAAGCACCCTTCTCGTTGAAGTAGATGCCCACGCGGTCGCCGCCGCGGACGATCTTGGAGGTGTCCACACCGTAGCGGCGCAGGGAATTCACAGCGGCCTGGCCAATGGCGTGGGCGGGCAGCTTGGTCACGAAGGCTGCGTCCATGCCGTAGTTAGCCAGAGACACGGCCACGTTGGCCTCACCGCCGCCGAAGGAGAACTCCAGGTGGTCGGCCTGAACAAAACGCTCGTAGTTATAGGGCTGAAGGCGGATCATCAGCTCGCCGAAGGTAACAACTTTTGCCATAATATAATTCCTCACTTGATGTAAATATAATTTATTAAATGTATGCTGAAGTATAACGAAGGGTCGCTTAGTCTGGATTACTTCTGGACCAGGTGGATGGCGAAGCCGCCGATGCTGTCCTTGAAGTAGATGGCCTTGGTGCGGCCCTTGGCATCGGTCTTGCGGGTGGACTCGTCAAAGACAAAGCCGCGCTGCTCCATGTGGTAGATGGCGCGGTCCACGCTGTTGGTGCCGATGGCGATGTGGCCCTTCTCACCCAGGCCGGGAGTCTTCATGCACTCCACGGCAGTCCCGCAGAAGATGGAGGAGTTGCCGGGCTTGTACTCCAGACCCAGCAGGCTGGAGAAGGCCTTGGCTACGCGGGCGGCCTCGTCCTCGTCGGCGCAGTTGATGCCGATGTGGCGCAGCTCAAAGCCCAGCATGGTCTTGACCGCGTCCTTACAGATCTGGGTGATCTCCTCCCAGCGCTGACCCTCGATCAGGTCCTTCTTGACCATCCAGGTGCCGCCGCAGGCCACGATGCGGTCATAGCCCAGGTAGTCCATCAGGTTCTTGGTGTTCACACCGCCGGTGGGCATGAAGTTCAGCTTGGGGAACACAGGGGCCAGGGCCTTCAGGAAATTGACACCGCCGGAAGGCTCAGCGGGGAAGAACTTGACAATCTCCAGACCGGCGTTGGCAGCGCGGGTCATATCGGAGGCGTTGACACAGCCGGGCAGAACGGGGATGTTCTTCTCGATGCAGTAGGCAACCAGCTCCTCATTGTAGCCGGGGGAAACGATGAACTTTGCACCGGCGGCGATGGCGCGGTCACACTGTTCCACATTCAGGATCGTACCGGCACCAACCAGCACATCGGGGCAGTTGGCAGCAATCTGGCGGATGGCCTCCTCACCGGCAGCGGTGCGGAAGGTTACCTCAGCGGCGGGCAGACCGCCCTCGCTTAGGGCCTTGGCCAGGGGTACTGCGTTTGCGGCGTCCTCAATGGCGATCACGGGGATGATACCGATGTTAGAGGCTTTGAGCAGCACGTCGTTCATAAATAAAACACTCCCTTAAAATTATCTCTGGAATAGATCTGCTACTACTCCATTATGATACACTACCATTATAGCGCTAATATACTAGAAAACAAGATGCAGATTGGAAAAATTAAAAGATATTTTTCAATCTGGGCGAAAGTCAGGGGCGGCGGCGGTCAAAGAGCCGCTCGGCGGCCACCTGCTGGGTAAAAATCGTCCAGATCGCATCCATAAGGGCGGGATCGGTAATCAAAAATGCTCTGGTGGGATTGACGTAGAGATAGATGCCGTCCTCCACGCGGTAGGCACGGAAAACATCCGACCAGTGCAGGGTGATCTGGTTGTTGTTTTGAAGGACCCGGATCTGCTCCTGAGCGATGTGCAGGGTGTAGGCGATGCGATTGGGATTTACCAGCTTGGCCCGCTTGGAAACGGACAGCAGAAAACTGAGAACGTAGCCCAGAGGCAGGATCAGGCCGACGCCAAGCAGGACACCGGCCAGCAGGGCGGCCCCCCGCTGGCGGTCACGAAACAGGAAGCATACCGCCGAAAAGACCGTCATCAGCACCAGAAACAGCAGCGGGGACTTCCAGCGCTTCTTTAAATAAAAGGTGTCAAAGACCGCGAACCTGCGGAACATGTCTCCGGATATTTTCGACGCAGCGATCAGCTCGGGTTGTTTTGCCATTTGGATTCCTCCGATGATTATAGTTAAAAGATAAGATAGGGCGTCCCCCAGAAAGGGACACAAACTTTTTACACATTATATTACACTTAGGGCTAAGATAAAATAGAACAGCAGTGCAGAAAAAAGTTTTCGTAGAATTGCACAAAAAAACGCCGTGAGATTTTACTGGTATACTAGTGGACAAAACACATGAAACTGTGATACAATAAGGACGCTTGTAAGAGCATTTTCTACAATGCCACAAAACAAGGATGAAAAATTAGGAGGAAAAGAAAATGAAGATGAAAAAGCTTCTGGCTCTGGCCCTTGCTATGTCCATGACCTTCGGTCTTGCTGCTTGCGGCAAGAAGGATGATGGACAGGGTTCCACCAGCACTTCCAAGCCCGATGTCTCTCAGAGCACCGAGGGCGGCGATGTGTCCAAGGATCCTAAGGTGAAGCTGGTTTACGCTGAGGTCAACCCCCTTGACACCATCGTTGGCCAGACCGCTACCGCTTTCAAGGAGAAGGTTGAGGAACTGTCCGGCGGCTCCATCGAGATCGACGTTCAGGCTTCCGGCGTTCTGGGTTCCGAGAACGACGTTCTGGACTCCATGGTCGGCGGCGCTACCACCATCGACATGTCCCGTATCTCCGCTTTCGCTCTGACTCCCTATGGCACTCAGAAGTCCAAGCTGCTGACCGTGCCCTTTACCTTTGCTGACCGTAACCACTTCTGGAACTTTGCCTCCAGCGATCTGGCTGCTGAGTTCCTGAACGAGCCCCAGGAGATCGGCCTGCCTCTGCGCGGCATCTTCTACGGCGAGGAGGGCTTCCGCCACTTCTTCACTGCCAAGCCCATCAGCAAGATGGAGGATCTGGCTGGCATGAAGCTGCGTGTTTCCAACGACCCCGTCATGAACGGCATGGTCGATGCTCTGGGCGCTGCTCCCACCGTGGTTCCCTTCGGTGAGCTGTACTCCGCTCTGAACACCGGTGTCTGCGATGGCGCTGAGCAGCCCATTGCCAACTACAAGTCCAACGCCTTTAACGAGGTTGCTAACAACCTGATCCTGGACGGCCACACTCTGGGCGCGATCCAGGTCGTCATCAGCGACAACGCTTGGAACAAGCTGACCGAGAACCAGCAGAAGGTTCTGTACGAGGCCGGCAAGTACGCACAGGAGTTCAACGCTAAGCTGTCCGAGACCGAGGAGAACAAGGTCCTGGAGGAGCTGAAGGCTGGCGGCTGCAACGTCGTTGAGGTTGCCGACAAGACTCCTTGGGCCGATGCCTGTAAGGACGTTATCACTGAGAACACCAAGGATCAGGCTGAGCTGTATCAGCAGATCCTGGACCTGAAGTAAGAGCGAGCGCACTCGCTTCGGGGCTACTTAAGGCCTTATCGTCCGTAGGGGGGCGCGGGTTTGCCCGCACCCCCCTTAATTTTCCCTTGCATATGCATTGTAGTTAGATCTGTTTACACCAAAATCCGGGAATCAATGAGGAGAAGAACTATGACGAAATTTTTTAGTGTCATGGACAAAATCAGACCGGCGTACGATTTTACTTACAAGGCGATCCTGTTTATTTGTAAAATCCTGCTGATTGCTGATATTGTCATCACCAGCTACGCTGTTTTGGGGCGTTTTGTCCACGCGTACATCCCGTTCATCAAGGACCCTGCCTGGACCGAGGAGATCGTGCTGACCTGTATGAGCTACATGGCGGTGCTGTCTGCCGCTTTGGCAATCCGTAAGGGCAACCACATCCGCATGACGGCTCTGGACCCTTACCTGCCCAAAAAGCTTCTGAAGGCGCTGGACATCCTGGCCGACATCGCTGTGATGGGTCTTGCCGTTATCATGATGGTGGTCGGCTGGAAGTATGCCACAACCCTTGGTGGCCGCGGCTTCTATGTTTCCATGCCCTGGCTGTCCCGCTTCTGGATGTATTTCCCTGTCCCCCTGGCCGGTTTTGCCATGATCGTATTTGAACTTGAGGCACTTTATACCCACGTGAAATCCCTGTGCCTGTCGAAAGGAGCAGAATAATGGATACGAACTCTCTGGCTATTCTTATACTGCTGGGTAGTTTCTTTGTTATGATTCTACTCCGTTTCCCCATTGCCTATGCGGTCGCCCTGTCCTCCGTATTCTGTCTGGTGAGCATGGGCAGCAGCCTTTCCGATGTCTGCCGCCTGATGGTCAAGGGCATCAGCACTTACTCCCTGATGGCCGTTCCCTTCTTTATCACCATGGGTGTTCTGATGGGTTCCGGCGGTATCTCCGATAAGCTGATTGCATTGGCAAATGCCTGCGTCGGCTGGATGAGAGGCGGCCTGGCCATGGTTAACGTGGTGGCCTCCTACTTCTTCGGCGGCATCTCCGGCTCCGCCGCTGCGGATACCGCTTCCCTGGGCTCCATCCTGATCCCCATGATGGTGGACGAGGGCTACGACGCCGACTTCTCCACCGCTGTTACCATCACCTCCTCCTGTGAGGGCCTGCTGGTTCCTCCCAGCCACAACATGGTCATCTATGCCACCACCGTTGGCGGCATCTCTGTGGGCAGCCTGTTCCTGGCCGGCTATCTGCCCGGCGCTCTGCTGGCTCTGTCCCTGATGGTCGGTTCCTACATTATCTCCGTGCGCCGCAACTACCCCAAGGGCGCCAAATTCAGCCTGAGCAACTTCTTCAAGCAGGTTGCTACCTCCATCTGGGCTCTGGCCGCCGTGGTCATCGTGGTGGTGGGCGTTGTGGGCGGTGCCTTCACGGCGACTGAGTCTGCCGCAATCGCGGTTGTCTACTCCCTGATTGTCTCTGTGTTTATCTACAAGGGCCTGGACTGGAAGGGCGTGTGGCGCGTGCTGGACGATTGTATCGGCACCCTGTCCATCGTTCTGATCCTGATCTCCACCTCTGCTGTGTTTGGCAACTGCCTGACCATGCTGCACGTTCCGGACATGGCCGCCGAGGCCATTGTGGGTCTGACCGACAACCGCATCATCCTGATCCTGCTGCTGAACCTGATTCTGCTGGTCCTGGGCTGCATCATGGACATGGCCCCCATCATCCTGATCGCCACCCCCATCCTGCTGCCCATCGCCACCCAGTACTGCGGTCTGGACCCGATTCAGTTCGGTATTATGGTGGTTCTGAACTGCGGCATCGGCCTGCTGACTCCTCCTGTCGGCGCCGTGCTGTTCATTGGTTCCGCTGTGGGCAAGACCCCCATGGAGAAGGTCGTCAAGGCAACCCTGCCCTTCTACCTGTGCATGATCATCACGCTGCTGCTGATCTCCTTCGTGCCTGACATCAGCCTGATCCTGCCCAAGATCTTTGACGGCTATGTCCCTCTCGCTGCCCCGATGGGTTAACTCAAAATACAACTAATCGAAAAGGAGCGTTTCAACTATGAAAATGACATTTCGCTGGTACGGGTCCAATAGCGACAGCGTGACCCTGAGCCAGATTAAGCAGATCCCCGGTATGTCCGGCATCATGGGTTTCCTGGATTACAAGCCGGCCGGTGAGGTCTGGACCGAGGAAGAAATCAAGGCTTACATCGACGAGGTTCACGCCGCCGGTCTGGAGTGTGAGGTCATCGAGTCCGTCAACGTCCACGAGGACATCAAGATGGGCCTGCCCACCCGTGACAAGTACATCGAGAACTACTGCACCACCATCCGCAACCTGGCCAAGTACGGCGTCAAGGTCATCGTGTACAACTTCATGCCTGTCTTTGACTGGCTGCGTACCGATCTGGCCCGGGTGATCCCCGAGGACGGCTCCAACAGCCTGTACTTTGACGAGGCCGAGCTGGGCGACATGGGCCCCATGGAGATCGTTCGCAACACCATTGAGAACTGCAACGGCTTCTCCCTGCCCGGCTGGGAGCCTGAGCGTCTGGCTGAGCTGGAGAAAACGCTGGAGCAGTACAAGAGCATCACGGCTGACGATCTGCGTGCCAACTACAAGTACTTCCTGGACGGCATCATCCCCACCTGTGAGGAGTGCGGTGTCGTGATGGCCTGCCACCCCGACGATCCCGGATGGCCCATCTTCGGCCTGCCCCGCATCGCCCACAGCCAGGAGGACTATGACAAGATCGTGAAGCTGCACGACTCCCCCTGCAACACCCTGTGCCTGTGCACCGGCTCTCTGGGTTCCAATGTGGACAACGACATCCCCGCTGTGATCCGTCACTTCGGCGAGATGAACCGCATTGGTTGCCTCCACGTCCGCAACATCAAGCACCTGGGTTACCACAAGTTCCGCGAGGCAGCTCACCTGTCCTCCACCGGTGACCTGGATATGTATGAAATTATGAAGGCCGTTTATGACACCTGCCCCAACACCTACATCCGTCCGGACCACGGCCGCATGATCTGGGGCGAGCAGGGCCGTCCCGGCTACGGTCTCTACGACCGCGCTCTGGGCGCTACCTACCTCAACGGTCTTTGGGAAGCTATTTGCAAACAGGCTAAATAAGGGGGAAACCAGCATGAAAGTTTGTTATGAAGGCCTGAAGGACACGGCCGCCTGGGAAAAGGCGGAAGTCACCCTGCCCAAGTTTGATTGGAAAGAGATGAGCGCTGCCACCAAGGAGAACCCCGTGTGGGTTCACTTTGGCGCCGGCAACATCTTCCGCGGCTTCATCGCCCGCCTGCAGCAGGATCTGCTGAACCAGGGTCTGCAGAAGAGCGGCATTGTGGCAGTTGATACCTTCGACTATGATATTATTGATAAGATCTATGTGCCTTATGACAACATGACCATGATGGTCAGCCTGATGGCTGATGGCTCCATGAAGAAGGAGATCGTGGCCGCGGTTGCCGAGGGTCTGCGTGCCGGCACGGCCTATCCCGAGGATATTGCAGAGCTGAAGCGGATCTTCCGCAGCCCCTCCCTGCAGATGGTGAGCTTTACCATCACCGAGAAGGGCTACGCCCTGAAGAACATGGCTGACGAGTTCCTGCCTGTGGTTTTGAACGATTTTGAGGTTGGCCCTCAGTCCTGCGCTCACGCCATGAGCGTGGTGACCGCTCTGCTGCTGGAGCGCTTCAACGCCGGCGGCGCACCTCTGGCTGTGGTGAGCATGGACAACTGCTCCCACAACGGTGAGAAGCTGCGCGGCAGCGTGATGACCATTGTGGACAAGTGGCTGGAGAAGGGCTTTGTCAGCGCTGAGTTCGCCGCCTGGGTCAAGGATGAGGAGAAGGTTTCCTTCCCCTGGTCCATGATCGACAAGATCACCCCCCGTCCCGCCCCTGTGGTGGAGCAGACCCTGACCGAGGCCGGGATCGAGGACATGAAGCCCATCATCACCAGCAAGAACACCTTCATCGCTCCCTTTGTGAATGCGGAGCAGCCCCAGTATCTGGTGGTGGAGGACCGCTTCCCCAACGGCCGTCCCCAGCTGGAGAAGGCCGGCGTCTACATGACCGACCGCGACACCGTCAACAACACGGAGAAGATGAAGGTTACCACCTGCCTGAACCCCCTGCACACGGCTCTGGCCGTTTACGGCTGCCTGCTGGGCTACGATTCCATCGCCTCTGAGATGAAGGACCCCCAGCTGAAGCGCCTGGTAGAGGAGATCGGCTACAAAGAGGGCCTGCCCGTGGTGGTCGATCCCAAGATCCTCAGCCCCATGGACTTCATCCACGAGGTTGTGGACCAGAGACTGCCCAACCCCTTCATCCCCGATATGCCTCAGCGCATCGCAACCGATACCAGCCAGAAGGTGGCCATCCGCTTCGGCGAGACCATCAAGAGCTATGTGGCCCGCGAGGATCTGAACGTCACGGACCTGACCTTCATCCCCCTGGCCATTGCAGGCTGGCTGCGCTATCTGCTGGCCGTGGATGATAAGGGCGAGGCCATGGAGTGCAGCAGCGATCCCATGCTGGAGACCCTGCAGGAGCAGCTGAAGGATGTCAAGCTGGGCGATCCCGACAGCCTGGGCAACAAGCTGGACCCCATCCTGAGCAACGAGGTCATTTTCGGTTCCGACCTGGTGGCCCTGGGTCTGGGCGAGAAGATCACCGGCATGGTCCGCGAGCTGCTGGCCGGCCCCGGTGCAGTCCGTGCAGTGCTGAAGAAGTACACTGAGAACGTCTAATCTCCCGCCATCGTACTGAAAAAGCGCAGATTTCGGATGTGTACTTGACATAACTGCGCTGAAATGGCATGATAATTCTGAGTTTGCGCAAAATTTGCGGTTCAAAGTGGAGGGAGAGCAGTTGCAGTGTTTAGAGAGAAACGTCCGGGAAAGCGGACGTGACTATGCACTTAGAACGTTAAAAGAAAACATTGTCACCCTGCAACTGGAGCCTGGAAGCCAGATCAGCGAGAACGAGCTTGCAGCGGAGATGGGTCTGTCCCGCACCCCGGTGCGGGAGGCCTTGATCGAGCTTTCAAAGGTTAAAATCATTGAGATTTTCCCCCAGAGAAAAACAATCGTTTCCCTGATTGACTATGACCTTGTGGAAGAAGCGCGCTTTATGCGCTTCAACCTGGAGGTAGCGGTTGTTGAGCTGGTGTGTAATGAGATAACCGACCAGGGCCTGAAGCGGCTGCAGGAGAATGTGAGACTGCAGAACTTCTATCTGGAACAGTTCAACCCGGAGCTTTTGATGGAGTTGGACAACCAGTTCCACCAGCTGCTGTTTGAAATCGCACGGAAGCCCCAGGTGTTTAAGCTGATGGATAACATTGCGATCCACTTTGACCGTGTTCGAAATTTGTCGCTGTCGCTGACGCGAGATCTGAAGATCGTTCAAGACCATGAGAACCTGACCATTGCCATTGGAAACCATGACGTGGAGCAGGCAAAACGGCTGATGGAGAGGCACTTGAACCGATACAAGGTCGACCGGATTCTGATTCAGGAGAAGTATCCTCAATATATCAAGTGACGTGGAGAGACGGTCGGAACATTGTGTCCGGCCGTCTCTTTTTCGTTCGGAAGGGGAAACTTTGCGCCTGGAAACGGCAAGCGATGGGTGCCCTATGAGGATGCGGCCCCAAAGCTGCCGGAGGGCGTGCGCCTGGATGGGGTCAATCCGATGCGGAACCATTTTATTTGATGAAAAGGAGACCGTAGAGTATGGAGATTCGTTATTCTGCCAATCCCAACGATATGAAGCGCTACACCACCGAGGAGCTGCGCCGTGAGTTTCTGATTAAGGACCTGTACCAGCCTGACACCGTTCAGGCTGTCTACTCCCATGTGGACCGCATGGTCACCATGGGGATCATGCCCGTTCACGAGGCCGTGTCCATCGACAAGGGCGTCGATGTGTGGAAGAACTTCGGTACCCACTACTTTCTGGAGCGCCGTGAGGCCGGTATGTTCAACATCGGCGGTGCCGGCAAGGTGACGGTGGACGGCACCGTGTACGAGCTGGGCTATAAGGACTGCCTGTATATCACCCGCGGTGCCAAGGAGGTCCTGTTTACCAGCAACGACCCCGAGAAGCCCGCCAAGTTCTACCTGGTGTCCGCCCCCGCCCACTGCAGCTATGACACGCGCCTGCTGAAGCTGGAGGACGCCGCCAAGAAGCCCTGCGGGGATGCGTCCACCGCCAACAAGCGTGTCATCAACCAGTTCATCCACCCGGACGTCCTCAAGACCTGCCAGCTCTCTATGGGCATGACCGTCCTGGAGGGCGGCAGCGTGTGGAACACCATGCCGGCCCATACCCACGAGCGGCGCATGGAGGTCTATATGTACTTCGAGGTGCCGGAGAATGAGGTGGTGTTCCACATGATGGGCGAGGGGCAGGAGACCCGCCACATCGTCATGCAGAATGAGCAGGCCGTGATCTCCCCCTCCTGGTCCATCCACGCCGGTGTCGGCACCGGCAGCTACACCTTCATCTGGGCCATGGGCGGCGAGAACCAGGCCTTTGATGATATGGACGTGATCCCCACCACCGAACTGCGCTGAGGTAATACGATATGGATCTGAATCAAATGTTTTCTCTGGAAGGAAAAGTGGCCCTGGTCACCGGCGGTGCCTACGGCATCGGCTTTGCCATCGCGGAGGCGTTGGCCGGCGCGGGCGCGAAAATTGCCTTCAACTGCCGCAGTCAGGCCAACCTGGACAAAGCGCTGGCCGACTATCAGGCCAAGGGCATCGACGCCAAGGGCTATATCTGTGATGTCACCCACGAGGACGCGGTGAAGCAGCTTGTGGCCCGTATTGAGACGGAGCTGGGCCCCGTGGAGATCCTGGTGAACAACGCCGGCATCATCAAGCGCATCCCCATGCTGGAGATGGACGCCGAGGATTTCCGTCAGGTGGTGGATATCGACCTGGTGGGCCCCTTCATCTGCGCCAAGGCCGTCATCCCCGGGATGCTGAAGCTGGGCCGCGGCAAAATCATCAACATCTGCTCCATGATGAGCGAGCTGGGCCGGGAGACCGTGTCTGCCTACGCCGCCGCCAAGGGTGGTCTGAAAATGCTGACCCGGAATATCTGCTCGGAGTACGGCGAGGCCAACATCCAGTGCAATGGCATCGGCCCCGGCTACATCGCCACCCCCCAGACGGCCCCCCTCCGGGAGCGGCAGGCGGATGGCAGCCGCCACCCCTTCGACCAGTTCATCCTCTCCAAGACCCCTGCTGCCCGCTGGGGCACGCCGGAGGATCTGATGGGCCCCGCGGTATTTCTGGCCTCTGCGGCCTCTGATTTCGTGAACGGGCACATTCTCTATGTGGACGGCGGAATTCTGGCCTACATCGGCAAGCAGCCCTAAGAAAGGCCATAGACCCATTGAACCAGACAGAAGCACCGTTCCCCCTTCACAGGGGGAAATTCGGATGTGTGGGAAACCCGTGTCGGTTTCTTTTTGCGCAACAAATATGCCCCTCAGGGAGCCCCATAAGTCGGCACGGTTAGCCAACTCATGGGGCCCCTTGAGGGGCATTGTCTATTATTGTACCCGGATAGGGCTTTTTGAAGTTCCTACGACGAGGCCGGGGCTCCAGGTCCCATGCGTCAGCAAAGGCCCAGCAGATGCCGGATCTCGCCAATCATATAGAGGGACCCGCAGACACAGATCCGGTCCTCCCGTGCAGCAAGGTGGAACACGGTATCGAGCCCTTCCTTTGCGGTGGCACAGGCAATGGCCGTTTGCCCCTTCGATTTCAGGTAGTCTGCCAGATCTTCTGCACGGAGTGCTCTGGGGTTCTCCGGAGTCAGGGTAACAAAGCCCTTGGCAATGGGGATCAGGCGGTCATACATAGCCGCATAATTCTTATCCGCCAGTACGCCGGTCAGAAACCATAGTTTTTCCCCGGGATATAGGGTTTCTAAGCTGTCGGCGAGTGCCTCTATGCACTGGGGGTTGTGCCCGCCATCCAGAATGACGTCGGGATCACGCCGGGCCAGCTCCATACGAGCGGGCCATTTCGCTTTGGACAGGCCCTCCAAGAGTGCACCATCTTCAATGTTCCATCCACGCAGTCTCATAAGGTCAATGACGTCGATTGCAGTGGTTGCGTTGAGCACCTGGAACCGGCCGAGCAGCCCAATATGATAGGGGCCCTTGCCCCGATAACGGAAGCTTTGCCCCTCCCTGTCGGAAGAGATCACCTCCAGCGCTGCCGGATCGGTCAGCAAAAGAGGCGCGTTCATCCTGTTGCAGGTGTCCTGAACGACGTGTTCTACCTCGGCGCTCTGATGGTACAACAGCACATTGCAGCCGTGTTTGATAATGCCGGATTTCTCCCCTGCGATCTCTGCGCGGGTGTTGCCCAACATGGCAGTGTGCTCCAAACCGATATTGGTGATGACAGCCACCTCAGGCGAGGGAATCACGTTGGTCGCGTCCTGTCTGCCGCCCAGACCCACCTCAAGGATCACCAGATCGCAGTTCTGCTCACGGAAATAGGCAAAGCCGATGGCCGTCATCAGCTCAAACTCGCTGGGACGATCCTCCATGCGCATGGCGATTTCCAGAACTTGGTGTGCTAGTCGCACAAACGTCACATCAGAGATGGGTTCTCCGTTCACCTGAAATTGCTCATGGAACGTCCAGAGATGGGGGGTGGTGTACAGCCCGACCTTGAATCCGGCCTGGTTCAGTACCGCGCTGACGATTGCAGCGGTGGACCCCTTTCCGTTTGTGCCGGTAATGTGAATATAGTTTCCGCTCAGATGGGGGTCTCCCAGCTGATGCAGTAAGTCCAGCGTCCTGCTCAGACCCGGCTTGATGCCAGGGCCGGCATTGCTCCGGAGCTCCTCAAATGCTTCCTGACCTGTCATGTTGTTCCTCCTTGCTGTCCTGACGAACAGACTCATTTCAAATGGTTCATAAAGGGCCGGATCGAATCCTTCCCAATCCGCCAGCGCACGATCAGCGCAGTGCATTGCGGATGGCCCGTACATCCAAAGAAAGCTGGGAAAACTGTTCCGGCAGCAGTGCCTGCGGTCCATCGCTGAGTGCCAGTTCGGGCTGGTGGTGTACCTCGATCATCAGGCCGTCTGCGCCTGCCGCGGTGGCGGCACGCGCCAAGGGAGCCACATACTGCCTCGTTCCGGCTGCATGGCTGGGGTCTACAAGGACCGGGAGGTGCGTCAATTCGTGCAGCACAGGCACAGCCGAAAGATCCAGTGTGTTTCTTGTCATGGGTTCAAAGGTCCGGATACCACGCTCACACAGGATTACATTGGGATTTCCACCGGAGAGGATGTATTCCGCGCTTAAAAGCAGCTCCTCCAGCGTGTTTGAAAAGCCCCGCTTTAGGATGACCGGCTTTTTTGAATGGCCCAGCTCGGACAGCAAATCGTAATTTTGCATATTTCTTGCCCCGACCTGGATAAGATCCACATCTTCATAGAGGGACAGATTTCGAATGGATGTGATCTCGGTGACCACGGGAAGGCCGACCCATCGCCCGGCTTCCACAAGCAGGCGAATTCCTTCTGCGCCCAGCCCCTGGAATTTATAGGGCGATGTTCGGGGCTTAAAGGTGCCGCCGCGGAGAATATCCCCTCCGGCGTCCTTGATGGCCCTGGCGATGGTGAAAAGCTGTTCCTCGGACTCAACTGCACATGGGCCGCCAATCAAAGTAAAGCTGCCGCCTCCGATTTTGTGGCTGCCCACTGTGACCACGGTATCGGATGGGTGTGCCATCCGGCTGGTCAGCAGGTGCTCCGGCTCGGTCCGTGTTCCGTTGCTGCACATACAGTTCATCAAATCAATCTGCATAATCCAGAATGGCTTCCGTCATCTTAATGGCACGGCGGTTCTTTTCTGCGTCGTGAACACGGACAAAACCATAGCGGTGCTGGACCGCCATTACGGTCGTGACTAACGTGCCCTCCTCGCGCTGATCGGGCTCAAGGTCAAGGACCTTGCCGATGGTACTCTTGCGAGAGGTACCCAGCAGCATGGGATAGCCCAGCTTTTTGAACAGGTCAAGGTGATTCATGACGATCAGGTTCATTTCCCAGGTCTTTCCAAAGCCAAAGCCAGGGTCCAGCATGATCTTGTCATCGGCGATCCCGGCATCCTTCGCCGCCTTGACGCACTTCTCCATATCGGCGTACATATCGGGCAGGAAGTCGTTGTAAACCGCCTCTTCACGGTTATGCATCAGGCAGCAGGCCGCGTCATACTTTTTGACAAGGGGGGCCATCTTGTCATCATATAAGAACCCCCACACATCGTTCACCAGATCGGCGCCAAGCCGCAGGGCGCTTTCGGCAACCTGACTTTTATAGGTGTCGATGGAGACGGGAACGTCGAAGTTCTTCTTTACCGCCTCGACCATGGGGGCGATACGGTCGATCTCCTCCTGAATGGTGATCTGTACATGGCCGGGGCGCGTGGATTCACCACCGATGTCGATGATGTCACTGCCACCCTCCAGCAGCTGCTGAACATGGGCCATGGCGGCGTCATAATGGTTCCATTTTCCGCCGTCCGAGAAGGAGTCAGGCGTCACATTCAGGATGCCCATAATATAAGTGTGCTTGTCCGTATCAAATACCTTGTTTCCGATGTTCATAGTCATGTTGGTTATCCTCCGATTTAAACATTATGATTGGAGCTGAAAAACTGATGCGCCAGCTCCAGGCCTTGGTCTATACTGGAAAATCTGTGCTGCTCCAATTGCTGTACAGGCATGATGCCCAGAAGAGAATTGGTCAGAAACATCTCATCAAAATCCGCAATGTCATCCGGCGTAATGACCTGCTCCGTCACAGGATAGGTCTCGTACAAATAGCGGCGAATGATCCCGGGCAGCATTCCGCAGGATAGGGGCGGCGCGACAATGGTTCCCTCTTTTAGAAAGAAGAGGTTGCTGGTCGCGCCCTCAGCCAGCGCGCCCTTGCTGTTTTGAAAAATCGGCTCATCAAAGCCGGCCTGCTTTGCCTTGCGCTTTTCCAGGATGCAATCACCATAATTGAGTGTTTTGTGGTAGGTCAGCGGTGAGGTTTCGTTCCGGATCACGTGAGAATAGACGGTGCGGAACCCTCTGCGGTAGTCCTGCTCCTGGTAGAGGTTTCTACGGCACACACAAAGAAGATTTTCTGGGGTCACAGTGACCTTCAGGGCCATCCGACCTTCGAAGGGAGCTTGCGCGGCCAGCGTTTTTTCGATTTCGTCCCGGATCTCCTTGCTGGTGAAGGGGAGACCCAAAAATTGAGCCGCTTCCTGGAGCCGTTCCAGGTGCCAGGACAGGAACTGGGGGACCCCATGCTCGATGGCGATGGTCTCAAAGGCGCCCAGGCCAAAGAAAAAGCCGTCATCTGCGGTCATGCGTCCGGTCCCTCCCACAGCGCTTCCAGAACAGCTCTTGCCTTCTGTAAGGTCTCCTCGTATTCAAATTCCAGGTCGGATTCACAGGTTATGCCGCCCCCGACCCCCAGATGATACTGTCCGTCCTTGTGTATTGCAGTACGGATAATGATATTGAGATCACAGTCGCCGTCCAGGGACAGGTAACCCATAGAGCCGGTATAAAGATTTCGACGGTCATGCTCCAGCTCGTCGATGATCTCCATGGATCTGATTTTAGGCGCTCCGGTGATCGATCCGCCCGGGAATGCCGCCTCGATCAGATCCATGATGGGCAGATTATCTTTTAAATGGCCTTCAATGGTAGTGACCAGATGGAATACGGTAGAGTACGCCTCCACAGCAAAATGCTTGGTGACCTGGACGCTGCCAGGCTTACACACATGATTTAGGTCATTGCGCTCCAGGTCAACGATCATCAGCAGCTCGCTGTGGTCCTTGGAGGAGTTTTCCAGCTCCTGTCGGAGCGCAGCGTCCTCCTCCGGCGTACTGCCGCGCTTTCGGGTGCCTTTGATCGGTCTTGTTTCGACCACACCGTCCCGGACCAGCATAAAGCGTTCCGGGGATGCACTGATAACCTGAAAATCGCCATATTGGAAAAAGCCGCTGAAGGGTGCCGGGTTATGACCTCTCAGATAGCGATAGACCTCATAGGGGTCCTTTTTACTATCAATCACCATCTGCTGGGTCATATTCATGATATAGATGTCGCCTTCTGTGATGTAAGAAATGACCTGGTCTACGGCATGCTTATAGTCCTCTTTTTCAAAATTAGGCTTGAAGTCAGCAAGCTGTGCGTGTTTTTTGGGGACGGTGTAGTTTGCGCAGGATCGAATATCGGAAGTGATCTGTTCAAGCAGCTGGTTCGGAACGCCCGTTTCGCCCCGCAGCGTCACATAGAGCGTCTTTGTTTTCTTATCGTCCAGGATCAGAACGTCATAAAACGCAAAGATCGCCTCCGGCACATCCAGCTTTTTAGGGTGACAGGTCTTGATCTGCTCGTATTTTCGGCCAAAGTCATAGGAGAAATAACCAATGGCCCCTGCAATCAGAGGAAGGCCGGATGGGTTTTCCTCCCGGTACACATCCAAATAGTGCTGTAGGAGCTTCTCGAAGGGAAGCGTCTGGGGCTGGCCGTCTTGATAACAGACACCGTCTTGCTCCTTGAGCGTGAGGTAGGGCCTTAACCCGATCACGGACCAGCGTCCCATGTCGTTTACAAGCGAGGAGTCCAGGAATACCGCCATAGGATCGTTCTTGTAACGCTCAAAAATATCTTCTGCCGGACGATAAACGTCCAGCTGATGCAGTTCAGTTGGCATGTGTCGCTCTCCATTCCTCGCTGATGCGAATGAAATTTTTCAATAGCGCGTGGCCGTACTCCGTTAGAACGGCCTCCGGGTGAAACTGCACACCGTAAATGGGATAGTCCCGGTGGTGCAGGGCCATGATTACCCCATCTTCTGTCCTGGCATCGACAAGCAGGGCGTCCGGAACGTGCTCATCACAGACGCAGAGAGAATGGTATCGTGTAACCATGTAAGATTCAGGCAGCCCCGAAAATAGTCCCGTTCCGTTATTGTGGATCGGATGCACCTTTCCGTGAATCGGACGCGCTCCCTTCCGGACCGCAGCGCCGAAAACAGAGGCAATGATCTGATGCCCCAGACACACGCCCAGGATCGGAACCTCGCCCTTGAATTTATCTACGATCTCCTTGCAGATACCGCAATCCTCCGGACTCTTCGGCCCAGGCGAGATAATAAGTCCTTCAAGCTTCCCGTCGTTGATGAGGTGCTGAATCTCTTCGGTTGTGATGCGATCGTTTCGAACCAGGGATACCTCTGCCCCGCACTCCCGGAAATAGCAGGCCAGGTTATAGACAAAGGAATCGTAATTGTCAATCATCAGATACATTGCGGCTTTCCTCCAAAAAAGCAAAAAAAGGCCACCAAAAATCAGATCGGATTTTTCGGCAGTCTTCCAAATATTCCTTCTGCAACGGCAGAAGCTTGGGCACACCCTATTTAATTCGTGTTCAGTATAACATACTCCGTGCGGTTGTCAACACATTTCAGAAACCCGTCC
>JAHHSC010000022.1 GCA_020025455.1 Lawsonibacter sp.
TCGCTGTAGCTGGCCAAAATCACCCGCTTTTTGGGGTTTCGGCCCAGGTACCAGCTTGGAAAGCTCTCGGTCACCGTCATGCTCTTTCCGTGCTGGGGCGGGGTCATCAAAATCAGGATGTCGTAGGCGTGCCCTGTTTTCTCCTCCACAAAATGCTGAATCCGGTCTGCCAGAAAGTCGCTCATGGCCGTCCGTTTCCAGCTCTCGCCGTGGACATAGTAGAGGTACCGGCGAAAGGAGACCCTGGCCAGCCTCCTCCGGGCCAGCTCCCGGGCCAGATAGTCCCGGTCGGAGAGCGGGCGCTTCCTGCCGCTCATTCTGTCCCGTCACCGTCCTCCCGGTCAGCCAGGGCGGCCAGCTGCTCGTCGGTGAGCTTGGTCAAATCCAGCGCCCGCACCGGCTTGCTGGGCAGCCCGCTTTGTTCCTCGCCTTCTTCCAGAACGTCCCGCAGAAACCGAACTGCGGTGACCTCCCCCTGAACCGCCCGCCGGACCAGGGACAAGCCCATGGCGTTGGTCACCGAGGGGGTCAGCCCCAGCTGCCGCAGCTGCTCCGCCGCCTTCTCATCGGTCACATCCCGGTCCATGAACTGGCCCAGCACCTGCTTCATTTTCTTTGGCTTTTCTGCCAAAGCGCTCCCTCCCTTCGGCCCCGCCGCTCAGCCGCCCGGTGGTCTGGCGGCACCGGTCCTGCAACGCCGGGACCTCCCATGCCCGGCGGCGTGCCTCCAGCACTCCGCCCAAAAAGCCCCGCAGGCGGCGTTCCGATTGGCTCACGGCGTTTCACTCCTCTCCCCTTCCTCCGACAGGGCCACCCCGTCAAAGGCATCGTTCAGCACCTCCCGCTCCGCCGGGGTAAACCCCAGCCGCAGGAAATCCCGCAGCCGCTCCACCGCCGCTTCCGCACAGTCCGGGCACAGCCCGTGCACGTCCCCTCCCTGGGGCAGGGCGGCGCCGCAGCTTCGGCAAGGTACCGCCGGCGTAAACCCCTCCCGGCAGCAGGGCGAGTAACACCTGCGCTCCCCGGAGGCTTCTGCCACCTGGACCGGCTGCTCAAAGGCCTGTCCGCAGCCCAGACAGACGTACTCCATGTCAGGCATCCCGCTCCGCTCTTTCGTCCTCTTTTGTAGACAAATAGGGACAAATGAGTACCGCACGGATCTGCTGAAGGTCGTCCAGCTCCAGCGCCCCGGCCAGAGACCAGGCCTCCACCACACTGGGCACCTGGGCGCCTGTCACAATGCGGTAGGTCTTGGAATACCCCCACCCCAGCTGATTTGCCAGCTCCCGGACACTCCGAAAATTGGCCCGCACCATGCGGTGCAGCATCGTATCCTTTTTCATGTTCCGTTCCTCCTTTTCTGTCTCCCTTTGTAGACAAGCAAATCCTAGCACGTTTGTACGATTCCGTCAAGGGGTCTCAGGAAATTTTGTCCCGAAACGTGGACCGCGTCCCGTTTTGTGGAATTTTCACTTGAATTTTGCACAGCTCCATGGTATGCTGAAGAAAAAAGGAGGCGTTCCCATGTTCCCATGTGAACACGATATTTGTGCCGACCGGTTCACCCAGCGGTTCCGCGAGCTGACGCAGGGCACCACCTGCCGTGATTTGGAGGAAAAGCTGGGAATCAGCCGTTCTTCCATCAATGCCTACCAGAACGGGTCCCGCATCCCCAAGTTTCCCGCTGTGGCGCGCATTGCCCAGGCCTACGGCGTAAATCCCATGTGGCTCATGGGCACCGACGAGTCCAAATACCCCACCGCTCCTGTCCCGGAGGATGCACAGCCCATCCCTCACCTGGTCAAGGTCCCCCGTCTGGGGGCCATCGCCTGCGGCCAGCCCATCCTGGCCCAGGAAAATCTGGAGGGCAGCGATCTGGTCCCCGACTGGGTCAAGTGCGATTTCACCCTGGTCTGCCGGGGGGACAGCATGATCGGCGCCCGGATCTGGGACGGGGACGTGGTCTGTATCCACAGCCAGCCCGAGGTGGAAAACGGCGAGATCGCCGCCGTCCTCATCGAGGACGAGGCCACCCTGAAGCGGGTTTTCGTCCACCCGGACCATATCGTCCTGGAACCGGAAAACCCCAGCTACCGCCCCATGGTGTTCTGGGACGCGGACATGGCCAAGGTCCGCATCCTGGGCAAGGCCACCCACTTCATCAGCGCTGTGCGCTGACCTATTTTGCATGATAACGCCCCGCCTCCCCTGCTATCGAGGGGAGGCGGGGCGTTGTTTCTGTTTTTCAGGGCTTTTGACGGCAGAAGAGAGCCATCGCGCTGTCTATAAGCCGCTCCGGCGCTTTTTCCCGGATGGCCCCGGAGGGAACGCGGTCACGCTCTGTGCTCCTCTCCCGAAATTTTTTCTTGACAAACCACCTCCACGGTGCTATGGTTAGTTACACAAGTAATGAACCAACACACTAGGAGGTGATCCCATGCACGGAACCCTGAGCGACCAGTCCCTGATCTATCTGCAAATCGCGCAAATGCTGGAGGACGACATTCTGCGGGGGGTCTACCGCTCCGAGGAGCAGGTCCCGTCCACCAATGAGCTGGCCCGGGTCTACCACATCAACCCGGCCACGGCGGCCAAAGGTCTAAACCAGCTCACCGCCGAGGGAATTCTCTATAAGCGCCGCGGGATTGGCATGTTCGTATCCCCCGGTGCCGAGGATCTGGTCCGCAGGAAGCGGAAAACCGCATTTTATGACGACTTTGTAAAACCAATGGTTCGGGAGGGGACGTCCCTCTCCCTCACCGGAGATGAACTGATGGCCATGGTACAGCGAGCCATCCAGGAAGGAGAAACGGTATGAACACTTCCACGTTAAAGGCCCAGGGGGTCTGTAAATCCTACGGCAGCAAGCAGGTCCTGAAAAATTTAGATTTGGAGCTCCAGCCCGGCAAAATTTACGGTCTCATCGGCCGCAATGGTGCGGGAAAGACCACCCTGCTCAGCATCCTCACATCGCAAAACACGCTGGACAGCGGCTCTGTCACCTACGGCGGGCAGCCTGTCTGGGAGAACCAGGCCGTTTTGGACCAGCTTTGCTTCTCCCGCGAGATCAACGGCACTCTGCTGACCGGAGCCCGCAACGCCCTCAAGGTGAAGTACTACCTCCAGTCCGCCGCCATCTTCTACCCCAACTGGGACCAGGCCTACGCCGACCGCCTGATGACCGAGTTCCAGCTGGACCGCAAACAGAAGGTAGGCATGATGAGTAAGGGACAGCAGTCCATGCTCACCATCCTGCTGGCCCTGGCCAGCCGGGCCCCCTTTACCATTCTGGACGAGCCCACCGCCGGTCTGGATGTGGTCATGCGGGAGCGCTTCTACCAGCTTCTGCTGGAGGACTACGCCCAGACGGGCCGCACCTTCGTTGTCTCCACTCATATCATCGAGGAGGCCGCCTCTGTCTTTGAGCGGGTCATCATCCTGGACGAGGGCCACATCATCGAGGACTGCCCCACCGAGGAGCTGGTGGACCAGTTCCGATTTGTGTCCGGTCGGTCCGATGTGGTGGACCAGGCCGTCACCGGTCTCCAGGTCCTGTCCACCCAGGAGCTGGGCCGCCACAAGACAGTCTCTGTCCGGGGTACCGCTCAGACGCTGGAGGCCATCTCCCAGCCCGACGTAGACGTGTCTCCCATGAACCTCCAAGCTGTGTTCGTGGCCCTGTGCGGTCACGGGGATCAGCCGTAAGGGGGTGGCGCCATGAAACGCAGCTTCCGCTACCTGCTTCTCAACGACTGCTACGCGCTCGTCCCGATACTGATTTTCGCCGCCGTCATTGCGGGCGGGAACTTCCTGGTGGGCGGGCAAACGGAGGGGCAGCACTTCCTCTCCAGCCTCTTTGTCACCTATCTGAACGCCTGGCCGCTCATGTGCGGCCTCATTGTGGGCTTGCTCTGCACCATCACCTACTCAAACTACATCGGCATTGCCCTCAGCCTGGGGGCCCGCCGCCGTGATTTCTTCTGGGCCAATCAGCTGAATTTTCTCCTTTATCTGGGTTGCGTATGGGTCACCCAGCTGGCGCTGGACCTCTTTTCCGCCCACTTTGGCTGGGAGTGCATGGAGCTGTGGGGCACAACGGCCCCCAGCCGGAACCCGACCCTCATTCCGGTTATGCTCCTGCTGATGACGGGGGGGAGCTGCCTGGGGATTCTCTCCGTCCGAAAGCCTAAGCTTGCCATTTTTGTGACCGTTGTCGCGTCACTCCTCTTCGTGGCAGTCCTGCTTGCCGCCTTCTTCATCGGCGGCAGCCAGCGTTCCGGTCTCTGGGGCAGCCTCTCCTGGCTCATTCCCACCGTCTCTGCTGTCCTGGCCCTGGTCTTTGACGGGATTCTGTGGCACTTCTCTCAAAAAATTGTGGTGAGGTGAATCTGCAATGCTGAAAAAATACGTTAAACTCAACTTGGATGACCTGATCCTGGGCCCTGCCGTCCTGCTTGGACTCTTTCTGGTCACCCATGTTGTCACCGTGGTTGCCCTGGCCCTCACCCACGAGTCCTCCTCCGTCCTCCTTTCCGGGGTTCTGCTCCCCATTGCAGGCGGCTTTGTGCTGGGCATCATTTCCATGTGTACCGTGCTTCTCTCCCACGATTTAAACCAGCGCTTCGGCCGTACCCGCCGCCGCTCGCTGGCTCTGATATCCGGTCAGGTGCTGGCTGAGCTCGTGCTGTGTCTCGTATGCTGCTGGGGCCTGTCCGCCCTTGAGCGGGCGGTTTTCCCAACGCTTTGGAAAGCGCTGTTCCGCTTTGACCGCATCCAGTTTTCGGACAGCAGCCCCGTTGTCTCCTCCCATCTGGAAAACACGCTGTTCATCGAGGAGCTCTCTCTGTCCTGGTTCTGGCCTCTGCTCATCCTGCTGGGTGCTCTGGCTCTTGGCATCATTGCCGGGACGGTCATCCGCCGCTTCGGCCCAAAGGGCGGCTGGACGATCTGGCTGTGCTTCATGCTGAGTATGTTCTTGGGGACTGATCTGGTGCATATGCCCCACTTTCCAATCGTTCTGATCATCGGCGCAGTGCTCCTGCTACTGGCCTTTCTCTGGTCCATCTATGAGCTGCTCCACTCCCCCGTCCACATCTAAAGTCCCCATATCCATCCGTGAAAAAGCCGTGAGAGCGAACTCTCACGGCTTTTTCTGCCCCCAGGTTCCCTCCGGTGCCGGTCCATGCGCCAGCCTCCCGTTCTGCGCGCTGGGCTCACCACTTGCCTGAAAATCGCATAGTTTGGGGTACGATTTTGATTGTATCGGAGGGTTTGAAATGGCTTTGAACACAGATATCCAATATTTTCTCGGTGCCAACTCCCCCAGCGGCTTCTACTCCCTTTACCACGATATGCTCCCTCTGGAGGAGGCCCGTGCCATCTACATTCTGAAAGGCGGCCCCGGCTGCGGCAAGTCCACCCTGATGCGCACGGTGGCAAAGCGGGCGGAGAAGGCCGGTCTGCGTACCGAGTACATCCTCTGCTCCGGGGACCCCAGCTCCCTGGACGCGCTGATCCTGCCCCAGCTGAACGTCGCCATCGCCGATGGCACCTCTCCCCACCCTATGGAGGCCCGCTGTCCCGGCGCAATTGAACGCTATGTCAATCTGGGTGACTGCTACGACTCAGACGCCCTCTACCCCATCCGCCGCAAGATCATGGCCGCCAAGGCCGACTATCAGGAGAGCTACCGCCGGGCCTACCGCTGTCTGGAGGCCTCTGCCCAGCTCTTCGAGGATGCCCGTACCCTGCTGATGACCCAGACGCTCCAGGATAAGCTCTGTAAGCGGGCCAAGGGCATCCTGTCCCGGGAACTGCCCCCCATCAAGGGCGCCCAGCCTGGCCGGGTGACGCAGCGCTTCCTCCATACGCCCACCTGTCAGGGCGTCATCGCTCTGTGGGACACCGTCTACGCCCAGTGCCCGAAGGTCTACCAGCTGGCGGACCGCTCCGGTCTGGGCCACGCGCTTCTGATCCACCTGCTCACCGGAGCGGTGGAGCGGGGTTATTCCCCTGTGGCCTGCCCTGACCCCATGTGTCCCGAACGGCTCTCCCACCTGCTGATTCCCCAGGCCGGCGTGGCCTTCCTGACCTCCTCACAGCCCCTGCCCAAGAAGCCCTACCGCCGTCTGCGGGTAGACGCCATGGCGGACCGGGAGGTTCTCAACCGCAATAAGGCGCGGCTCAAGTTCTCCCGCCGGGTGGCCGATGCCCTGCTGGAGGAAGCCCTGACCAGCTTAAGCCAGGCAAAAGCGGGCCACGACCAGCTGGAGACGCTCTATTATCCCCATGTGGATTTCGACCGGGCGGACGACATTGCCCGCCGGGTGGGGGACGAGATTCTCTCCTTTCCCTGATGTCCCGTTCCCGACGCTCCCATTCGGGGGCCCTCCCCGAACCGGGCTGCGTATTCCCCGATCCCCGCAAAAAAAGAGGACGCCCCCCGGCGTCCTCTTTTTTCTATTTCACCGGCCGCAGATCCAAATTCAGGTCCACATCCGGCTCGATCCCGGCCACCCGGCCGGTGTGGCTGAACTGCCACAAATCAAAGTCGTAGTAAAAGTCCGGCACGGCGCTGTACCGGGCCAGCCAGAAGGGCCAAGCCTTCAGCTGGGCCAGATCATAATCCAGGTAGCCCATGTCCGGGTTGAAGTAGAGCATGGGCTGGTAGCCCCCCGCCTCAATGCGCTGGGCAAAGGCGGCGGCACACTCGGTCACCGCCTGTCCGGTCATATGGTCCGTGCGGGCATCTTCTCCCGGCCTGATCCACTCCCAGTCAAAGACCACGGGGTACTCCAGCTCCCGGCCCGCCAGCGTTTCCAGCACAAAGTCGGCCTCCTCCGCGGCCTCCTGCGGCGTGGTAGCCTGGGAAAAGAAGTACACGCCCACATCCAGCCCCGCCTCTCCGGCCCCCCGGAGGTTCGCCTCAAAGCACGGGTCCAGCCTGATCTCCCCGTTGCCATACCCACGGTAACCAAGGCGCACCAGGGCAAACTCCACACCGTCTGCCGCCACGGCCTGCCAGTCGATCTCCCCCTGGTAGTAGGACACATCAATGCCCAGCCGGGCCTCTCCACGCAGGGATTTATAGCCCATGCGGCCCTGTCCGTCCATAACGAACTTCTCCGAGCGATACCGGCTTTGGGGGACCTCCCGCTTTACCTTCAATTCCATACCTCGGTAGAGGATGGGAGAGGGGCTGCGCCAGTGCCAGAAGAACGCCGCACCTGCCAGCAGCAGGACCGCCAGTAAACCAAGCGGCCACCAGCGCCGTCTGCGCGCCTGGTCCTGTCTCTTTGCCATCCCCTCACCCCCGTACAATCGTGTCCTTTATTATACCTAGTTCGACCCCATTTCGCAAGATGGAAAACCGCCCGACAAAGCTGGTCTGGCAGTTCACGGATGCTCTAACCGTGCCTGGGCAGCCGTATGGGGTAGACCGGCTGCAAAACATAGAAAAAGCCTTGAAGTCGAAAAAACTTCAAGGCTTTTGGTGGGCGAGGATGGATTCGGACCATCGAAGCGAAACGCAGCAGATTTACAGTCTGCCCCCTTTGGCCACTCGGGAACTCGCCCATTTTAAATTGTGGAGCTGGTGGACGGATTCGAACCCCCGACCTGCTGATTACAAATCAGCTGCTCTACCAGCTGAGCTACACCAGCGCGTTGAATTGATGTCCAACAGCGTTGTTTATTATAGCAAAGGGGTTCTGCATTGTCAAGTATATTTTAAGAAAAATTTATTTTTCTTTTTTCCGGTCCTTGACGAACGCTCCGGGATTTTCTATACTGGACCAAACTGATAGGAAAAGGATCTGTGTACGATGCACCACTATAAGGCTGTCTGTTTTGATTTCGACTATACCCTGGGTGACTGTACTGAGTCCATCGTGGCGGGCTTTCAGTACGGTCTGAGCCAGATGGGCTGGCCCGTGCCCGACCGGGAGGCCATCCGGGCCACGATTGGCTACGCGCTGGAGGATTCCTACACCATGCTCACCGGTGACAAGGACCCCGTCCGCCGCGCCCAGTTCCGGCCCTACTTCGTCTCGGTGGCGGTGGAGCGCCAGCGCACCGAGGCCACTCTTTTCCCCGGTGCGGTGGAACTCATCCGGGGGCTCAACGCCGCCGGCATCAAAACCGGCATCGTCAGCACCAAGCGCAGCGACACCATTGGCTTTATTCTGGAGCGCTTCGGCCTGAGCCGGGAGCTGTCCCTTGTCATCGGCGGTGCCGATGTGAAGGAGCCTAAGCCCGACCCCCAGGGGCTCCACATCGCCATGGATAGGCTAGGCGTGACCGCCGATCAGCTTCTCTTCTGCGGCGATACCATTTTGGATGCGGGTGCCGCCAAAAACGCAGGCTGTGACTTTGCCGCTGTCCTGCTGGGCACGACCGGGGCGGACGGCTTTTCTGCCTTCTCCCCCGTCCACTTCGCCCCCGATCTCTGGGACCTGGCCAGCTGGCTGGGTGTGTAAGCAACGAAGCGCTCTGAGGTTTTCTCAGAGCGCTTCGTTCTTTTTTCTTCATTCCTCGTAGACTGCACAGCCCACGCCCACGGCGCAGGGGCCGGTGTGGCAGCAGATGCACAGCGCCAGGGGATCACAGCGCACCTCGGCATCGGGATACCGGCTCTGGACCACAGACTTCCAGGTCTTGCCCAGCTCAGCGTCACCGGAGTAGGCGGCAAAGATATGTACCTTCTTGCCTGCAAAGCGTCCGGATAGATCTTTGTCCAGGGCGGCAAACATTTTCTCCACCGCCTGCTTCATTCCGCGCACCTTGGCGTAAGCGTCCACCTTGCCCCCCTGGATCTGCAAGACGGGCTTGATGTTCAGCACCGTCCCGATGGCAGCGGCCGCCGGGGTGATGCGCCCGCCCCGCTTCAGGTATTCCAGGGTGGTGGTTGTAATGTAGATGCTGCACTCCAGTGCCCGCTCCTCCAGGCGGCGGGTCACCTCGTCCAGCGTCAGACCTCTCTGCACCAGCGTGACGGCATCGCTTACCACCTGAAACTGGGGGACCGAAATGCGCTTCACATTGGGCACCCGCACCTTGCCGTCGTAGTCCTCCGCCAGGGCGGCGGCAGTGGCCCAGGAGCTGCTCAGGCCGCTGGTCATGGGGATGTAGATCACGCCGTCGTGGTCCTCCAGCAGCGTGTCCCACAGCTCCGTGAGCACACCTGGGGCGGGCTGAGAGGTGGATACGCTGGACCCGCGCTCCAGTTTCTCATAGAAGAAGTCCCGCTCCAGATCCACGGTCTCCTGATACTCCACGCCGTCTATGTTGACGGGCATGGGGACCACCCAGATTCCAAGCTCCTTGGCCTCCTGGGGGTAGATCCCGCTGTTGCTGTCCGTAACGATTGCAATGTTCATACTTGTGCTCCTTTTCATGTTTCGGGGCTCACCCCTCTCCAACGGCTGCCCCGATCTTACTCGGCACACACAGATAAAACGGGGGACCAGGCCAAGGCCCAGCCCCCAGTCAGATGAAATCTCAGGCCGTTCTTAGTAAGCCACACCCCAGTAGATCATGTGCTTGGCGGGCTTGCCGCAGATGGGGCAGACATCGCCCAGGTGCTCCTGCTGGAAGGGGATGCAGCGGGAGGTCATGCCGGCCTCTTCCTTCATCTTCATCTCACATTCCAGGTCGCCGCACCACATGGTCTTGATGAAGCCGCCCTTCTCCTGCTGGATCTGCTTGGCCTCCTCCAGGGAGAACGCGGGGAAGGTGTTGTCCTCCAGGTTCTTCTTTGCCCGGTTGTAAAGACCCTCGTGGACGGAATCCAGCAGCTCCTTGACGGCAGTTTCCAGCTGATCCAGGCAGACGAACACCTTCTCGCCGGAATCGCGGCGGCAGATGCAGCACTGGTTCTGCTCCATGTCCTTGGGGCCGATCTCCACACGCAGGGGCACACCCTTCATCTCATACTCGGCGGCCTTCCAGCCCATGGACTGCTTGGAGGCGTCCATCTTGGCCCGCACGCCGGCCGCGGTCAGGCGGTTTAGCAGGGCGGTAGCCGCGTCCAGCACGCCCTCCTTGTGCATGGCCACGGGAATGACCACCGCCTGGATGGGGGCGATGCGGGGGGGCAGCACCAGACCATTGTTGTCGCCGTGGGTCATGATGATGCCGCCGATCATGCGGGTGGAGACGCCCCAGCTGGTCTGGAAGGGGTGGTGGAGCTTGTTGTCCTCACCGGTGAAGGTAATATCGAAGGCGCGGGCGAAGCCGTCGCCGAAGTAGTGGCTGGTGCCGGCCTGCAGGGCCTTGCGGTCGTGCATCATGCACTCCACAGTGTAGGTAGCCTCAGCGCCGTTAAACTTCTCCTTGTCCGTTTTCTGGCCCTTGACCACGGGCATGGCCAGCACGTTCTCCATGAAGTCGGCGTAGATGTTCAGCATCTGCTGCGTCTCGGCCTCGGCCTCCTCGGCGGTGGCGTGCATGGTGTGGCCCTCCTGCCACAGGAACTCCCGGTGGCGCAGGAAGGGGCGGCTGGTTTTCTCCCAGCGCAGGACAGAGCACCACTGGTTGTACTTCTTGGGCAGGTCCCGGTGGGAGTGGATGATATTTTTGTAGTGCTCACAGAACAGCGTCTCGGAGGTGGGGCGGATGCAGTAGCGCTCCTCCAGCTTGTCCGTGCCGCCGTAGGTGACCCAGGCGCACTCGGGCGCAAATCCTTCCACATGGTCCTTCTCCTTCTGGAGCAGGCTCTCAGGGATGAGCATAGGCAGGTACACGTTCTCGTGCCCGGTCTCTTTAAACTTTTTATCCAGCTCCTGCTGGATGTTCTCCCAGATGGCGTAGCCATAGGGACGGTAGATGAACATACCCTTGATGGAGGAGTAGTCGATCAGCTCTGCCTTTTTGCACACGTCGGTGTACCACTGGGTAAAGTCGACTTCCATATCGGTAATCTGCTCCACCTGCTTTTTGTTGGAGTTCTGAGCCATATTGTTTCAGTCCTTTATCTTATAAAATAGAATGGGATGGTAAAAACGTCGTATCTCTATCATAATAGGAGTGGCGGAGAAAAAAGTCAAGGAAATCCCATAAATTCACGTCGTTTCCGACCCTTCCACTGCCGGAAGGCCTCCCTTTTTTCTGCGTCTCCCGGATAGATTGCCCAAACGGGCGCTGCGCCGGCCGGTTTCCCATGCTTTTTTGCCTATTTGAAGGAAAAAACAGAGAAAATTTTGTTTTTAGCTTGACATCAGCGGTAATTTCGATATAATAATTAAGCCTGTTTCTATAAAGAGCAGGCACATCCTTGCCCCCGCGTGTGATTCGGGGGCCAAAAGTCCATAAGGAGGTGCAAAACATGGCTAAAATCAATGCGAACTACGAGGCTGTCTACATCCTCAACCCTGAGCTGACCGAGGAGCAGATCGCCGCTCTGGTGGAGAAGTTCAAGGCCGTGGTCGAGGCAAACGGTACCGTTTCCGAGATTGATGAGTGGGGCAAGCGCCGTCTGGCCTATCCCATCAACGATCTGATGGAAGGCTACTACGTGCTGATGACCTTCAACGCCGCTGCCGCTGTCCCCGCTGAGCTGGATCGTATTTTCCGGATCAACGACAACGTGATGCGTTCCCTGATCATCTGCAAGGATCAGTAAGGGAGTCTCTCGATGCTGAACAAAATCTTCATCATGGGTCGTCTGACCCGTGATCCCGAGCTGCGTCATACGCAGTCTGGTACTCCCGTGGCCTCCTTCTCCCTGGCAGTTGACCGGGATTTCAAGGACAAGTCCACGGGCGAGCGCACCACCGATTTCATCGACGTGGTGGCTTGGCGTCAGACCGGCGAGTTTGTCAGCCGCTATTTCACCAAGGGCCGCATGGCCGTGGTCGAGGGCCGGCTGCAGATCCGCGACTGGAATGACAAGGAGGGCAATAAGCGCCGCACCGCAGAAGTGGTTGCCGAGCAGGTTTACTTCGGCGACTCCAAGCGTGAAGGCGACAACGGCGGTTACTCCCAGGGTGGTTATCCCCAGGGCGGCTACCAGCAGGGCGGTTACGCTCAGGGTGGCTACCAGGGCGGATATGCTCAGGGCGGTTACAGCGCTGCTCCCTCCAACGGCGGCTATCATGCCGCTCCCGCCAACTCCGGCTACGGCGCTGCCCCTGTGGGCGGCGACAGCTTTGCCGAGCTGAGCAACGATGAGGACGGCGAACTGCCGTTTTAAGGAAACCCACGGTTTCCGCTACTTTGACCACAATGGTCGTTAAAGGAGGTTTATTCCATGGCTATGGATCGTGATAACAGAGCTCCCCGCGGCCGCAAGCGCCGTAAGGTCTGCGCTTTCTGCGTGGACAAGGTGGAGTGCATCGATTACAAGGATGCCGCTAAGCTGCGTCGGTACACTTCCGAGCGGGCTAAGATCCTGCCCCGTCGTACCACCGGCACCTGCGCCATGCACCAGCGTCAGCTGACCGAGGCCATCAAGCGCGCTCGTCAGATCGCTCTGCTGCCCTATGTGACCGACTAATTGCACATCTGCAATCAAGCCCGCTGTCTTTTGAGACAGCGGGCTTTTTTATGCCTCTATACGGGAACACCCCCGGCACGCTTACGCGCGCCGGGGGTGTTCTGCTTATCTGGGATTACTCCGCAGAGATCATATAGTAGTAAACAGGCTGTCCGCCGGGCAGCAGGCTGACCTCGGCGTTGGGGCAGGCGGCGGCGAAGATCTTCTCCGCTCGCTGCGCGTCCTCCTCCGTGACATCTTCCCCGTAGAAGATGGAGATAAACTCCGCATTCTTGTGGGTGTCGTCCTGGGCCAGACGCTCCAGCAGGGTCCAGATATCCTGGTCGGTGCCGAAGAGCTGATGCTCGGCCAGCGCCAGATAGTCCCCCTCTTTGATGGCGAAGCCGCCAAAGTCGGAGTTACGGGCGGCATAGGTGATCTCGCTGGTGTGCACGTTGGAGAAGGCCTCGGTCATATTCGCCGTGTTCTCCTCCTCAGAGGCCTCCGGGTCCACTGCCAGCATGGCGGAAATGCCCTGGGGCACCGTCTTGGTGGGCAGCACGACCACCTTCTTGTCCTCACAGAGCGGGACACACTGCTCCGCGGCCATGATGATGTTCTTGTTGTTGGGCAGGACGTAGACGATCTCGGCAGGCGTTGCGTCGACGGCCTTCATGATATCCTCGGTGGAGGGGTTCATGGTCTGTCCGCCGCCAACCAGTCCGTCCACACCCAGGTCACGGAACACGGCCTCCAGGCCCTGACCGGCGCAGACCGCCACATAGCCGAATTTCTTCTCCGGGGCGGCCTTGACGGGGGCGGCATCGCCCTGCTCCTCCAGCTCCTTCTCGATGGCCTCCAGGTCATCGGTGCTCTGGGCCTTTCTGCCGGCGGCCAGGTCATCGGCCTGGGTCCGCATGTTCTCGATCTTGGCCAGCTCCAGCGTGCCAAACTTCTGGGACTCGGTGAGGGCAGCTCCCGGAATATTGGTGTGGACGTGGACCTTAAACGCCTCGTCGTCCTCGCCAATGACCAGACTGTCACCGATGCTGTTCAAATAGGCGCGCAGCGGCTCCAGATCCACATTGGGCTCCGCCTTGCGGATGATGTAGACCGTGTCAAAGGCAAAGGTGATCTCCTCGGCAGACATCTGCACAAAGTCGGCTTTCTCCTCGCCGGCATCGTCCTCGTCACACTGGGGCATGGGAATCCCATGCAGCTCGTCCAGCATACCCTGGAGAATGGTCAGAAAGCCCTTGCCGCCTGCATCCACTACGCCGGCCTTCTTCAGCACGGGGTTCATGTCGATGGTGGCCGCCAGAGCCTTTTCGCCCTCCTCGATGGCGGCCTCCAGGACAGCCTCGATGGCGGACTCACTCCGGGCACAGCCGGCTGCTCGGGCGGCGGCCAGCCGGGAGACTGTGAGGATGGTGCCCTCGGCGGGCTTCATAACCGCCTTGTAGGCGGCAGCCACACCGAAGTCCAGGGCGATGGCCAGGTCGCGGCCGTCCATCGTCTCCTTGTCCTTGATGGCCTTGGCAAAGCCGCGGAACAGCAGGGACAAAATGACGCCCGAGTTGCCTCTGGCGCCCCGAAGCAGGGCGGAGGCGGTGCCGGAAGCAGCCGCGCCCACCGTGTCGTAGTGCTTCTTGCGCATCTCAGTGGCAGCCGCACCAATGGTCAAAGACATATTGGTGCCGGTGTCGCCGTCTGGCACAGGGAACACGTTCAGGTCATTGATCGGCTGTTTCAGCGCGTTGATAGAGGCAGCTCCATGGATCACCATCCGCTGGAATACTGCCGCATTGATAGATTCGATCATAGTTGGCTAATCCTTTCCGGAATGGTTTCCTTAAAATCTCATGGAGTCCACACACACGTCCACGGAGGCGACCTCAACGCCGGTCGTGGTGCTGACCACATAGCGGACCTCGCTCATGATGGAGCGGCAGACCGCCACCAGGTTGACGCCGTTCTCCACAATGATGTGCAGCTCGATGGAGACCGTGCCGTCCTCGTTATAGTAGACCTTCACACCCTTGGCCATGGACTCCCGCTTGAGGAGGTGGACCAGGCCGTCGGTGGTGGAACGAACTGCCATACCCTTCACGCCGTAGCAGTTGGTGGCGGCACATCCGGTAATGGCAGTAAACACGTCACTGCTGACGCGGATCTCGCCCAGCTCGTTTTGCAGTTTCATGCGTTTATACCTTCCTTTCAATGAGGATAGGAGAATTTACATTGATACATCTAACATTGTATTCGATTTTACCTAAAAATACAAGTCCTATTTCCGTTCCCGTTCCCCCACCCGTCCCGTTTCCCCCACCGCAGTCCTGCCCGAGTGACCTGGTTCGACGATTCTTTTCCAATTTTTGGAATATAATGGGATGCAGCTTCCAGGGGACTTTTTTCCCCTGTGCCACGAAGGAGGAACACGGCATGACAGCCAGAGAGAGTATCCGAACCACCCTATTGAATCTCCGCCGCCAGTGCAGTCAGGGGGAACAGGTGCGCCTACCCGCCCGAACACTGACCACCTGGGTGGAGGCAGGGGTTCACCTGCTGCTGGCCTGCGTGCTGGCCGGGGCAGCCATTCTGGGGGACCACGCTCCCCTGGCCGTGGCCCTGGTGGGCGCAGCGGGCTCCGGTCTGAACGGAGGGGCCGCCCTGGTGGGGGCCGCTGTGGGTTATCTGTCCCTACTGGACTTTTCCAGTGCCCTGCGCTACCTGTCCGCCGCCATTTTGACCTACGCGGTGGCGTTTGCCTTCTACGACCTAAAGCCCATCCACCGGGCCTGGACCATGCCGGTCATTGCGGCCTTATTCACCGGCTTCACTGGTTTTCTGGTGGAGTCACAGGTGGGGTGGCGGCCGGGACGCGGGGTCCATCTGGTCCTGGAAGTCGCCATCACCGCGCTGTGCGCCTGGTGTTTCCGGGCCGCCCTCGCCCCCATGGGTCTGGACAAGGCGGATCGGCTCAACGCCCCCGCCAGACAGGGTGGCGTGCTGGTGCTGGCGGCCTGTGTGCTCATCGCCCTGCTCTCCCTCCCCGCCTGGGGGTCGGTGGCCCCTGCGCGGCTGCTGGCCGTCCCCGCATTGCTGGCGGCTGCCCGTCAGGGCGGGCCTGCCGCCGGTATCGTAGTGGGGGCGGTGCTGGGTCTGGCCTCCGATCTGACCGGTCCCGGTGTGCCGCTGCGCTGCGGACTCTATGCCTCCTGCGGGCTCATGGCCGGACTGACCCGGGGCCGGGACCGCTGGGCCGCCGTCCTGTCCGGCTGGACCGTCACCGCCCTGACCGTCCTGTGGCTCTACGACCTGCCACAGTCCCAAGGCCTTCTTTGGGAAGGGCTCATCGGCTCCTCCCTCCTTTTTCTCATTCCCGCCCCCGCCCTGCGCCGGCTCGGGGTGTGGCTCGCTCCGGAGCTGAGCGGCCCCTCCGACCTTCGGGCCAGGGACATGGCCAAGCAAAAGCTCCAGGCCGCTGCCCAGGCCTTCCATACTCTGGGTGACTCCCTGCACACCGCTTTCCGCCCGCCGGAAAACGACAACGATGTGGCCTCGGTCTTTGACCGCACCGCCCACCGGGTGTGCCGGACCTGCTCTCTCCGGAACCGGTGCTGGCACCAGGACTACACCGGCACCTTCAATGCGCTCAATGACGCCACTGCCCCCATGGTAGAGCGGGGCCGGGCCGAAAAGCAGGACTTCCCCCGCCACTTCGCCGACCGCTGCATCCGGTTTCCCGACTTTGTGACCACTGTCAACGAGGAGCTGACCGCTCTGTTCTACCGCCGCCAGTATAACGCCCGCATCCGGGAGAGCCGGGCCGCCGTCTGCCGGCAATATACCCAGCTCAGCCAGCTGCTGGACGCCACCGCAGCTGAGATGAGCAGCGAATTGACCCCCGACCCGTTTTTTGACCGGCTGGTCCGGCGCCGGGTGGCGGAGCTTGGGCTGGATGTCCGCACCGCGGTCTTTCGGGACAAGCGGGGTCTGCTTCGTCTCCAGGCGGAGGGGCCGGCCGCTTCCGAGCTGTCCCGGCCCAGCCGCCTCACCGACCTGGGCCAGCTGCTGAACGCCCCCCTCCGGGTGGAGCTGGCGGGGGATGGCTCCATCTCCCTGCTCCAGCAGGAGCCTCTTATGGCGGTGGCTGGGGTCGCCGCCCGAAAAAAGAGCGGCGAAACGGTGAGCGGCGACGCAGGCACCTACTTCAAGCGGCCCGACGGCACCGTGTACCTGCTGCTGTGCGACGGCATGGGGACCGGCCCCGAGGCCAACCGGGAGAGCTCCAGAGCCGTCCGCCTGCTGGAGTCCTTTCTCATGGCTGGGGTGGAGCCCTGCCACGCCCTCACGACCCTGTCCTCTGCCCTGGCCCTTCAGGGCGAGGAGACCGGCGGCTTCACCACCGTGGACCTTTTGCAGGTGGACCTCTTTCTGGGGGAGTGCAAGCTTTTCAAGCTGGGTGCCGCCCCAACCTATGTGCGAAAGGACGGCTCCATCCAGCGCTTTCTCGGCGCATCTCTCCCCGCTGGTCTGGCGGAGGGGACAGCCTCTGCCATCGACCAGTTCACCTTCCAGCTGGAGCCGGGGGACTGTGTACTCATGGTCAGTGACGGCATCTGCACCGCTGAGGATGATGACTGGGTGCAGGAGCGGCTGCGGGCCTTTTGCGAGGGCAGCCCCAAGGACCTGGCCCGAGATCTGGTCACCGACGCCCCCCAGACCCCCTCTGACGACCGCACCGCTCTGGTCATCCGGCTGGAACACCGAAAACCATGACCTGGTGGTGCAAGGAAAGGCCCCGACGAGCCA
>JAHHSC010000023.1 GCA_020025455.1 Lawsonibacter sp.
GAGCTGGGCTGCGCCGCCGACCTGGTCCTGCTGGACAAGGATTTGAACCTGAAGGCCGTCTTTGTGGACGGTGAGAAGGTCGTCGGCTGAGCCTCTGCCCCATCCAATCCATAAAAAAGCTCCGTGGAGATTTGTCCACGGAGCTTTCTCTTTTTGTGCAAAAAATCCGGGTACAGGCGGCCTGTACCCGGATTTTACATGGAAATCAGCGCTGATACTCAAACTCCAGGTTGTACATGGAGACGATGTCGCCGTCGTGAATTCCCATCTCCTCCAGCTTGTCAAACAGTCCGGATTCACGGAGCATACGGTCGAACCAGTTGCGGCTTTCAAAGTCACTGAAGTTGACGTTGGAGATGAGCCGCTGGAGCCAGGGGGCCTCCACCACCCAGGTGTCATCGAACTGCTCGATGGAGACCTCGCCGGTGGTGTCCACCTCAGGGGGACGCTCCACATAGGTGGGCTCGTAGACGATGACGGGGGGCAGCTGGGCCAGCTCCTGGGCGGCCTTCTTCACCAGCTCGCGGGTGCCCTGGTGGGCGGCAGCGGAGATCTCAAAGAGCTCCAGCCCCTGCGCCTCCACATGGGCGCGCAGCTTCTCCAGCAGAGAGGGGTCCTCCATGATGTCCACCTTGTTGGCGGCCACGATCATCTTCCGCTGGGCCAGCTCGGGGGAGTACTGCCTCAGCTCGGCATTGATGGCCTCGAAGTCCTCCACAGGGTCCCGGCCCTCGCTGCCAGATACGTCCACCACATGGATGAGCAGGCGGCAGCGGTCCACGTGCCGCAGGAAGTCGTGGCCCAGACCGGCACCGTCCGCAGCACCCTCGATGATGCCGGGAATGTCTGCCATGACAAAGGACACGCCCTCCTCCACATAGACCACGCCCAGGTTGGGGAACAGGGTGGTAAAGTGGTAGTTGGCAATCTTAGGCTGGGCGCGGCTGACTACACTCAGCAGGGTGGACTTGCCCACGTTGGGGAATCCGACCAGGCCCACGTCGGCCAGCAGCTTCAGCTCCAGCACCACGTCACGGGTGACACCGGGCAGGCCGGACTTGGCAAAGCGGGGCACCTGACGGGTGGGGGTGGCAAAGTGCTTGTTGCCCCAGCCGCCCTTGCCGCCCTTGCAGAGGACAAAGGACTCCACCTCCGACATATCCTGGATGATCTCCTGGGTCTCGGTGTCCCGGATGATGGTGCCACGGGGCACCCGCAGGACAATGTCCTCGCCGTCCTTGCCGGAGCAGCGCTTGCCCTGACCATCCATGCCGTTCCCGGCTACATATTTGCGCTTATAGCGGAAGTCCATCAGCGTGGACATATTGTCATCGACGGTGACGATTACGTCGCCGCCTCGGCCGCCGTCGCCGCCATCGGGACCGCCGGCTGCTACATATTTTTCGCGGTGAAAGGAAACCACGCCGTTGCCGCCGTCGCCGGAGCGAACGGTGATGCGGGCGGTATCTTTAAAGGGTGCTGCCATGTGTGGCACCTCCTTGGTCCGGCGCAAATGCGCCTGATAATTTCAAGTTTGAATAAGAGAAAAGCCGCAAACGGAATCGTTTGCGGCTTCTCGAAAAGGCAGAATTACTGCGCGATCTCCACGATGGAGACCTGCTTACGGTCCTTGCCCAGGCGCTCAAACTTCACCTGACCGTCCTTCAGGGCGAACAGGGTGTCGTCGCTGCCCTTGCCCACGTTGACACCGGGGTGAATGTGGGTGCCGCGCTGACGGACCAGGATGTTGCCGGCCAGAACGTACTGACCGTCGCCGCGCTTCACGCCAAGACGCTTGGCGTTGGAATCACGGCCGTTACGAGTAGAGCCAACGCCCTTCTTGTGGGCGAAAAACTGCAAACCGATATTCAGCATAACTTACACCTCCAAAACTGTAATATGTTCGGGATATTCCTCCGCAAGCTGTACCAGATAGACCATCAGCGCCGCCATCAACGTCTGGCAGGTGCTCTCGTTGGTCTCTCCAAGGCCGTTGGGGAGGGTCAGGGTGATGGACGCGTCCTTCTCACGCACCTTCACCGGGGCCTCCAGTCCAAGCACGTCGTTGACGGCGCACTCGGTCAGGCGAACCGCACTGGTGATGGCGGCACAGACGATATCCTCGCCCTCGGGGGCATAGCCGCTGTGGCCCTTGAATTCAAAGCCCACAATGCGCTCGCCCTCGGAATGAAAGGTTACGGTGGTCATCAGGCCTTGATGGCGCCGATCTGCACCTTAGTGTAGGGCTGGCGGTGACCCTGACGCTTGCTGAAACCCTTCTTGGGGGTGTACTTGAAGACACGGATCTTCTTGCCCTTACCGTTCTTCACGACGGTGGCAGCCACGGAAGCGCCCTCCACAGTGGGAGCGCCGAAGGTAGCCTTCTCGCCGTCCAGAATAGCCAGCACCTGGTCGAAGGTGATAGCCTCACCGGCCTCGGCCTCCAGCTTCTCGATGAAGAGGGTATCGCCCTCAGCCACCTTATACTGCTTGCCGCCGGTAACAATGATTGCCTGCATTACATTCAACTCCTTTATTACGGGCTCGCTCTCCTGGGAGGGGTTTGTCCCACTTGCAAGGGGCTCACTTGTCCCCTTTCCCACTCAAAGCGGCTCTGAAAGTATATCAAGAAAATTTCCATCTGTCAATAGGATTCCCCGTTATTTTGAAATTTTTCAACTTATCGCTTCTCTGTTTGCCACGTTCTCCCTTTCTATGTTATACTACAAGCGGGGAGGCGTCCTCCTCCCTGTTCAATTTACACGCAAGGAGAGATCGCAATGGCGCAGGAAACAAAGGGAACTATGGGCCGGTTCATCGCCTTTGAGGGCATCGACGGCAGCGGAAAGACCACCCAGGCAGCGCGGCTGGCTGCACGGCTGAACAGGATGGGGCTGGCCTGCTGTCAGACCCGGGAGCCAACCGCCGGTCCAATCGGTTCTCTGGTCCACCAGATCATGACCGGCCGCATCGCCGCTGACAACCGTGTGGTGGCCGCCCTCTACGCCGCTGACCGGCTGGATCATCTGCTCAATCAGACCGATGGCATTCTGCCCCTGCTGGAACAGGGTACCCATGTGCTCACCGACCGGTACTACTTCTCCTCCTATGCCTACCACAGTGTGGACATGCCCATGGACTGGGTCATTGAGGCCAACGCCCAGGCAGCCCAGCTTCTGCGGCCGACTGCCACCATTTTTATTGATGTGGACCCCAATACCGCACTGGAGCGTATCTCTAAAAACCGCTTTCACACGGAGATCTACGAAAACCTGGCCCGGCTCACCAAGACCCGGGAGCTCTACTTCCAGGCTTTTGAGAAGGAGAAGGACCGGGAGAACATCCTCATTCTGGACGGCTCTATGACTGAGGACCAGCTGGAAGAGCAGGTCTGGGAGGCCGTGAAGGGCTACTTCTGATCCTTCGCACTTAACCTAAAAAAATCACCGCGGGAGCTTCCAGCTCCCACGGTGATTTTTTGTTGTGATTTAGGCCTTCTGAGTGGCACTCTGGCGACTCTTTACGAAGAACAGGTAGCCGATCATCATCACGATGCCGACCGGCAGTGCGATGACAGCGGGCAGGCCGTTGCTGGCCAGGAAGCCGGCCAGGATATAGCTCAGACCGGAGATCACGGCGCAGCTGATGGCGTAGGGCAGCTGGGTGGACACATGGTTTACATGGTCGCACTGGGCGCCGGCAGAGGCCATGATGGTGGTGTCAGAGATGGGGGAGCAGTGGTCGCCGCAGACGGCGCCGGCCATACAGGCGGCGATACACACGATCGCCAGGGGGTTATCCATGGAGAATACGCTCTGGACAATGGGGATCAGGATGCCGAAGGTGCCCCAGCTGGTGCCGGTAGCGAAGGCCAGCAGGCAGCCGATGACAAACACGATCACGGGCAGCAGCATCTGGACCCCGGTGGCAGAGGTACGGACAAAGTCGCGGACGAAGTACTTAGCGCCCAGGGAGTCGGTCATAGCCTTCAGGGACCAGGCAAAGGTCAGGATCATGATGGCAGGGACCATGGCCTTGAAGCCCTCCGGGATGCAGCCCATCATGTCACGGAAGGACATGGAGCGGCGGAGCGTGTAGTAAACAAAGGCGAACACCAGGCCGAAGGCAGAGCCGAACATCAGGCCGATGGAGGCGTCAGAGGCAGAGAAGGCGGCCTGGATGCTGTGGAAGTTCTCGCTGCCAGCGTCGAAGAAGCCGCCGGAGTACAGCATACCCATGACGCAGCAGACGACCAGCATGACGATGGGCATGACCAGATCCATGACGATTCCCTTGTTCTCCTCCACTTCCTCGTCCATCATGGCGTAGGGGTTGGAGCCGGAGAACAGGTCGCTATTTTCGATGGCGTTGCGCTCGAACTTGGCCATGGGGCCGAAGTCCACCTTGAGGAGCACCAGACCCACCATCATGATGATGGTCAGCAGGGCGTAGAAGTTGTAGGGGATGGCGTTGATAAAGAGGTTCAGGCCCTGGCCATCCTCCGCAAAGCCAGCCACGGCGGCGGCCCAGGAGGAGATGGGGGCGATGATGCAGATGGGGGCGGCCGTGGAGTCGATCAGGTAGGCCAGCTTAGCGCGGGACACCTGGTGCTCATCGGTGACCGGACGCATCACAGAGCCCACCGTCAGGCAGTTGAAGTAGTCATCAATAAAGATCAGACCGCCCAGCAAAATGGACGCCAGCTGAGCACCCACGCGGGTTTTGATGTGGGTCTTGGCCCAGCGGCCAAAGGCGGCAGAGCCGCCGGCCTTGTTCATCAGGCAGACCATGGCGCCCAGGATAACCAGGAACACCAGGATGCCCACGTTGTAGCTGTCAGACAGCACCGAGGCGATTCCGTCTGAAAAGACGTGGGTGACGGTGCCTTCAAAGCTGAAGTTCGAGTACAGCAGTCCGCCCACCAGGATACCGATGAACAGGGAGGAGTAGACCTCCTTTGTGAGCAGGGCCAGCGCAATGGCAATGACGGGGGGCAGCAGGGAAATGACGGTGTTGAAAAAGCGGCTGGGGGACGGAATATAGCCCTCGCCTCCACAGGTGGCGCAGACGCCGCTGCCCTCACACGCAGCACAGTCGGGGTCTTGGGTGTAACATTCCATACAGATGCCGACAGTGCCGCAGTCGGGGCACTCGATCATCTTGGTGCCCGTCTCCTCAGTTGGGTCCACGGCAAAGGCGGTGGTGACCAGGGCGAGCATCATCATAAGCATGACAAGCACGCGCGCAGGCCAGGATCTCCTGTTTGCTCTGGTTTTCATAACGATTCTTCCTCCTATACGCAACCTGACACAAGTTTGATTTTAGGAAGAAAAAGAAAAAACCATGTGCGCTGGATGCGCCCATGGTAAAACCGGATATCCCACGCCGAGGCGGCGGGGGACGTCTGGATAGCGCTCCACATTCGTGACAGTCCATGAGATATTCTCCCATGCCCCAGGCTTGTGCAAACAGGCACCTGCACTTACCTTCGGCGGTGTCCCCTCTCTCCCAAAACGGCTGCCTGGCCTTGTTTTGGGATACGCATGAACCCCGCGCCTCTATCCTAAAATTCAGTTGTATTGGTTGTACGATTGCTTGTATCCTATCACGCTCTTCTCCCGCTGTCAAGGTATTTCCCAATTTCCTCCCCTTTTTCTCTCATTTTGGTGGAATTTCGTATGATACTCCAAACGGATGCAACCGGTTTTGTTGCAAATGCTCCCCGCACCATCCGGTGCAGCACAGCATAGGATAGATGGAACACCCGCCTCAGCCGATTCGGGGCGGACATGAAGGAGGATTTTTTATGGACGAACCTCTGATCCCGGCGGGAATGCCAGACCGGGAGACCTTTGAACGGGTGTGGCGGCGGGTCATGCCCGACCAGAGTTGCAGCCCTCTGTCCCTCTCTCCCCCCACTCCAGATCCCGCTCCTACGAAGGCCCAGACTCCCGCGCAGGCCCAGAGCCCCGCTCCCCCTGCCACAGGAGGGGAGGCCGACCTGCTGGCTCTGCTCATGGAGCGGCTGCTTCAGGAATGTACCGCCCTTCAGCAGCTGGCACGGTTGTCCCCCTGCGGCGGGCGCAGATTGTCCACACTGGCCGCCGACTGCCGTGTAAGCTGCCGTCATCTGGCTGCCGCCAGGTTTCTGCTGACTGGTGAGAGCTTCCACCCCCAGCTGGTCGCGGCCTCTCCCTCCCCCTCGGTTCCCCTATCGATCCGGGAACAATGCCTTGCGGCCAAAGAGACCAGAGAACTGTGTGCCCGGGGCGCCGCTCAGATTCAGGACCCCCTTCTCCGGGAGCTGCTGGACCGGCAGGCCCAGGACGCGGAAAAGCGTGCAAATCAGCTTCTCACCCTGCTGGAACAGCTCATCTCCATTCCGTAAGTCGGAAACGATTTGGCTTCCTTCTATCCTCTTGACGCTTCTTTTTCTGTGGCGTACACTATAGAAAAAAGCCCTCTTTACGGGCGGAAACGAGGACGCTATGACGGAATTTCGTGAATTCACCTTTCCCTCCAGCGATGGGGAGCACACCATCCACGCCTGTGAATGGGTCCCGGATGGCACGCCTAAGGCCGTGGTGCAGATCGTCCATGGCGTGGCCGAGTACGCCGCCCGGTATGACCACGTGGCCCGTACCCTCTGTGACCACGGCTATCTGGTCTGTGGTGGGGACCACCTGGGCCACGGAAAGACCGCCCAGCCAACGGAATACGGCTGGTTTTCCAACTACGACGGCTGGGTCCTGGTGACCGCCGATGTACGCAGGCTGCGCCAGCTGCAGGCGGAGAAGTACCCCGGCCTGCCCTACTTCCTGGTGGGCCACTCTATGGGCTCCTTCCTCACCCGCACCTACCTGTGCCGGTACCCCGGCGAGGTCAGCGGCGCGGTGCTGTCCGGAACTGGACAGGAGCCGGCCTGCAGCGTGTCGCTGGGTAAATTCCTCAGCTGGATCATCTGCCACACTGAGGGCAAGCGCCATGTGAGTCCCCTGCTGGACCGCCTCTCCCTGGGGGGCTACAACAAGAAATTTAAGCCCAACCGCACCACCGCTGACTGGATCAGCCGGGACGAGGCCGTGGTGGACACCTACCTGAAGGACCCGCTGTGCTCCTTCAAGCCCACCGCCGGTATGTTCCACGACATGATGGACGGGTTACAGTATATCGCCGCTCCAAGATCCCTGCGTCAGATGGACAAGAACACCCCCATCTACATTTTCTCCGGGGATCAGGACCCGGTGGGCGGCATGGGAAAGGGCGTGAAGAAGGTCCACGGCTACTTCAAGGCTCAGGGCGTGAAGGACCTGGAGCTGAAGCTCTACCCCGGCGGACGGCATGAGATGTTCAACGAGCTCAACCGAGACGAGGTCAAGGAGGATCTGGTGGCATGGCTGGATAAGCACCTGGAGCACGCCAAACGGGAATTTCACTTCTAACATGTCGCAAAAAAACGCCTGACCGGTCGGTCAGGCGTTTTTCTTATGTGTTAGTTCCGCTCCGTATCTTCTACAGAAGATTCCTCCGAGGAAGTCTCCTCCGCGGGAGCCTCCTCCGTGGGGCCAGCCATTGGGATGGGGCCGTCGTCAGCAGGCTTCTCCTCCTCGGGCCGCTCCGGGGCGGGCGCGTTCTCCTCAGCCCCCTCCACAGCGGCGGGAGACTTGATCTCCTCGCTGATCATGTGGATATTCCGGGCGGGAGGCTCGATGTCACCGGGCAGAGGGCGGCTCTTGGTACGGGTGGAGGCATAGGCATCCTCCACCAGAGCGGGGTCGCGGCCCTCCAAAATGGCCACCATCTCACCGCCGGTGATGGTCTCCTTCTCCAGCAGGTAAGCTACCACCTTGTCCATGTCATCGCGGCTCTCCTTGATAACATCCACGGCAGCCTTGTAGCAGACATCCAGGATGGCCTTCACAGCCTTATCCATCACAGCGGCGGTATCATCCGCGCAGTCCAGGCCGTAGCCGCCGTCCAGATACTGGTTGCGGACAGAGCCAAGCGCCATCATGCCGAACTCCTCGCTCATACCGAACATGGCAACCATGTTCCGGGCGACGCTGGTAGCCTCCTGGATATCCTGAGAGGCACCGTTGGTCATGGTGTTCATGACCACCTCCTCGGCGGCACGGCCGCCCATGGATACGGTGATCTGGGCCATCAGCTCTTCCTTGGTACGCAGGTTGGTCTTGTCCTCCTCGGGCATCAGCAGGGTGTAACCCAGAGAGCCCTCCGTGTGGGGAACGATGGTGATTTTCTGCACCGGCTCGGCGTGCTTCTGCTTGTAGGCCACCATGGCATGACCAACCTCGTGGTAGGCCACCAGGCGGCGTTCAAAGGCGGTGAGGACGGAATTCTTCTTCTCACTGCCAGCGATGACAAATTCAAAGGAGGCCAGCAGGTCCTCCTGGTTCACCGCGCGGCGTCCGTGGCGGACGGCACGCAGGGCGGCCTCGTTCACCAGATTTGCAAGGTCGGCACCCACGGTGCCCGCAGTGGCCAGCGCGATCTTCTTCAGATCCACGTCGTCGCTGAGGCGGATGTTCCGGGTATGGACCTGCAGGGTCGCCAGGCGTCCGGCCAGGTTGGGACGATCAATGGTGATGCGGCGGTCAAACCGGCCGGGACGCAGCAGGGCCTTATCCAGCACCTCGGGGCGGTTGGTGGCACCCAGCACGATGATGCCCTTGCCGGGGTCGAACCCGTCCAGCTCGGCCAGCAGCTGGTTCAGGGTCTGCTCACGCTCATCGTTGCCGCCCATGCGGTTATCGCGGGACTTACCAATGGTGTCGATCTCATCAATAAAAATGATGCAGGGTGCCATTTTGGCCGCCTCTTTGAAGAGGTCGCGCACACGGCTGGCGCCAACACCAACGAACATTTCCACAAAATCAGAGCCGCTGATGGAGAAGAACGGTACGTTTGCCTCACCGGCCACGGCCTTGGCCAGCAGGGTCTTGCCGGTGCCGGGAGGGCCGACCAGCAGCGCGCCCTTGGGCAGCTTTGCGCCGATCTCCGTGTACTTGGCGGGGTTGTGCAGGATATCGATGATCTCCTGCAGGGACTCCTTGGCCTCGTCCTGGCCAGCCACATCATGGAAGGTCACACCCGTCTTTTTTTCCACATAGACCTTGGCGTTGGCCTTACCCACGCCGCCCATGCCGCCCATGCCGTTCTTGCCAATCCCGCGCATCAGGAACATCATGGCGCCAACCAGGATCACCACGGGCAGCAGCGTGCTTAGAAGCATGGAGAGCAGATAGGAACCGGTATTCACAGGGTCAGAGTGATACCGCACGCCGTGCTCCCCCATCAGGGAGTAGATGCCCAGATCCTCCACCGGGGGCGGCGTGGTGACATATTGCTTCTCCTGCGGTGCTACAGGGGCGAACGCAAAAATACCGCCCTGCTTTTCTTCCTCGGCGGGCAGGAACTTCTTCGCTTCCTCCTCCTTGCCGTCCTTCAGGGTGATCTCATATCGTCCGCCGGCCATGCTGACGGAGTCCACCAGCTCTTCCACCACCCACTGGCGGAACACGGAGTACTCCACCTGCACCTCATTGGCGCTTGCGTAGGAGGAAGAACAGCTTTTAAAGATCATGGTCAGCACAAGTGCCCACAAAATCAGGCTGACCAGCCCCATTACGTTCTTCTTATTGTTTCCTTTATTTGGTTTCAACGGAGAATGCCTCCTATTCTTTACAATATTATTCCATTATTCCATGGTACAAGGTTAAATCGAATAGTATCATACCACATTGCCGGCGCTAAATGCAAGGAAGCCCTGTGTAAACTTTCTGTGAAGGATCGAGGATTTTTCCGTCATAGCGGCAAAAAATCCGGCCCTGCTCACTTTTCCACTTTCCCATTCTCCGCAAGTATGCTATACTGGCCTATGAGTTTAAATTTGATTTTTTCGGGAGGAAATCACCCATGGATAAAAGACCCCCTCTGCGCCGTTCTGCCCCCGTTGAGGCTGAAAATGACGGCGTCATCGAAGGCCGCAATGCCGTTGTGGAAGCGCTGCGCGCCGGCGTCACCATTGACAAGATCTACATTATGAAAGGCGAGACCGATTCCATCCTCGGCCACATCGCCTCCACCGCCCGTGAAAAGGGCATTGTGGTGGTGGACGCCGACCGGCGCAAGCTGGACGGCATGAGCCGCACCCACTCCCACCAGGGCGTCATCGCGCTGGCCGCCGTCCGGGCCTATGCCACGGTGGACGACATTCTGAACGCAGCCCGGGAGAAGGGGGAGCCCCCCCTCATCGTGGTGTGCGATGAGCTTACCGACCCACACAATCTTGGCGCTGTGATCCGTACTGCCGATGCCGCCGGTGCACACGGCGTTATCATCCCCAAGCGCCGCTCTGCCGGCCTGACCGCCGTGGTGGGCAAGACCTCTGCCGGTGCTGTGGCCCATGTGCCCGTGGCCCGTGTGGCCAATCTGACCGCTGTGCTCAAGGAGCTGAAGGACGAGGGCGTGTGGGTCTTTGGTACCGCCGCTCAGGGCACCACTGAGCTCTACAAAGCGGACCTGAAAGGCCCCGCCGCCATCGTCATCGGCAGCGAGGGGGACGGCATGAGCCGTCTGGTCGCTGAGAACTGCGACTTCACCGTTTCCATTCCCATGTTCGGCAAGATCAACTCTCTGAACGCCTCCGCTGCTGCCGCTGTGCTGCTCTACGAGGCCGTCCGTCAGCGTCTGGGCCAGTAATTCAAATTTTCAGAAAAACACAGAGGTTCACCCGCTATGAGCGACCAAAAGGATACAAGTCAGAATAAACAGAATAACGATGAACTCTCTCAGCTCCGGTCCCTCATCGGTGACGCGGAAGGCGGGGACTTTTCTCTGGATGACATTATGGCGGAATACGGCTCCAAAAAGCCAGAGGGCCGCGGTGCCGTCCCTGTCCGGCCCAAGGGCCCGGATCTTCCCTGGCCCACCGCCAAGCACCGCCCCGTAAAGGATAACGTGGTTTCCTTTCCCGGCGTTGAGACGGGCGGCGATGAGGGCCCCGAGGACGACGCTGCCCCGCCGGAGGAAGAATACGACTACGGCGCACCTGACGCATCCCCAGATTCCAGTCCGGAGTCGCTCTCCGAGGACGAGGCCGATGACGCGGACGACGAAGCTAAGATTTTAGACTTTCCGGAAGAGGAGAGTGCGCTGGCCGCCTTCTTGAAAAATCTGGGGCGAAAGGCCGACGACTACGCAGACCAGATGTTCTCCGAATCGGAGCAAATCGACCTTGATGAGGTACGCCGTCTGGAGGAACTGATCCCCGGCACGGACCAGGAGGACCCTCCGGACGAAGAGGAGGACGAGGAGCCACCGGTCTACCACCGGCCCAAGCGGAAATCGCCCCCGCCCCCGGACTACACCCCTAAGGAACTGCTCCAGCGCTACGGAAAAAAACTGGGCGGTATGCGCCTGCGCACCAGAGCGGTGCTGGTACTGGCCCTGCTCTCCCTGTTTCAGCTGCTGGTCCCCGCGCTTGGCTTTGTGTGGCTTCCGCCCCTCGACCAACCCGCCCTGCAATGTGCTGCGGCTGTTGGGCTGCTGGGACTGGGGGTCCTGCTAAGCATGGATGTACTGCTCCACGGCATCGCCAGGGCCCTGCGGCTGCGGGTGGGCATGGACTCCCTGGCTGCGCTCTCCTGCATCTTTACCCTCGTGGACGGGGTCCTTCTTCTGCTGCAGCCAGAGGGTCCCGACCGGCTTCCTTACAGCGCGGTGGCTCTGGCCGGGCTCTATTTTCTGCTCATGGGCAGCTACCACCGCCGCGCCGCCGTGCGCCTATCCTGCCGGGCCGCTGCTGCCACCTCCACCCCCTACCGGGTCACGCTGGACGAAGGAATGTGGAACGGCCTGGATACTTACACCAAATGGTCCGGCGACACCGAGCGCTTTGGCAGCCAGATCCAGTCGGATGACGGCGCCCAGCTGATCTTCAGCCGGGTCTGCCCCATCTTTCTGGTGGCTGACGTGGTATTCGCCCTGTTGAACTCGGTGTTCACGCAGCATCCCCAGCAGCTGTTCTGGTGTCTTTCTGCCCTCTTCACCGCCACCGCCGCCTTTGGTGGTGCCCTGTCCTATGGCCGCCCCTTCCATCTGGTGGCTCGCCGCCTGGCCAAGAACGGGGCTGTGCTGGCGGGCTGGCCCGGCATCGCCGGCTCCCGCCGCGGCAACCGCGTTCTGATCACCGACGCGGACCTGTTCCCCATCGGCACCGTCCAGCTTAATGGCTATAAGATTGCCCCTCAGTTCACCCCCCAGCGGGTTTTGTCCTACACCGCCTCCCTCATTGATGCCTCGGACAGTGACCTGTGCCAGCCCTTTTATGATGAGCTGCGCCGCACCGGGGGACTGCTGCGCAAGACGGAGCGGCTGTGCTTTTACGAGGGCGGCGGCCTGTCCGCCAACATCCGTGGAGACGAAGTGCTGGTTGGCTCGGCCGATTTTATGAAATTGATGGATGTGGAGCTTCCGCAGGGTTTGAGCTTTAAGAGCGCCGCCTTCTGCGCCATCAATGGCGAGCTGGCGGGGATTTTCGCCCTGATTTATAAGCTGCCCCCCGCCGTTTTCCCTGCACTGGAGGAGCTGATTGAAGAAAAAATCGGCCCTGTTCTGGCCACCAGGGACTTTAATCTGATCCCTGCCACCCTGACTAAGATGTGCCACCTGGCGGCAGACAAGCTGGACTTTCCACAGGTGGAGCGGCGCTGGGAGCTGTCTGATCCTGACCAGGACCACAGTGAGACCCTCACTGCCCTGCTCTCCCGTGAGGGACTCTTCCCCTTTGCCGAGACCATCACCGGAGCCAAGCGCCTGCGCTGGGCCACCCGGTTGGGCGCCATTTTGTGCTGTGTGGCCTCCACGCTTGGCCTGGTTCTGACGGCCTACCTCACCTCAGTGTCCGCCTTTACCTCTCTGTCCCCCTTGAACCTGCTGGTCTTTATGCTCATCTGGCTGGCACCTGTCTGGTTCCTGTCCGGTTGGGTACACCGCTATTAAATTTGAAACGATCCGAAGAACGTGTGTTCTTCGGATCGTTTTTATCCCCGAAACGTGCCGGCCCACACGGCCCAGCCCATCAGTCCCAGCTGCAGGATCAACAGCAGCGGCATTCCATATTTGAAGTACCAATGTTTCGTTTTATGACGGAATACCCGCATACCCAGCACACCCCCCAGGGCTCCGCCAAGCACAGCGGGCAGGAACAGCGTTTTCTCCGAAATTCGCCAGTCACCCCGCCTGGCACGCCGCTTGTCAACCCCCATCAGCCCAAAGGAAATCAGGCTGGCCGCCAGCACCCACAGGCCAAGTAACTGCATTCGTTCGTTCGGCATGGTGCTCCCTCCTTTCTTGATTGCCCCCAGTGTACCTCCTTTTTCAGCTGTTGACAAGGGAAACCCGTTTGCTGGCTGCTCCTGCAATTTCAGGTGGCCCGTCCTTGAGTTAACGGCATTTCGCACGGTCTTTGCGGCTTTTTTACGCATAATTTTAGGAAAATACCAAAAATTCCCTTGCAATATTTCTTGCAGCTAGGTATAATATTGGTCGCAGTATTTTTCATTTGATTGGAAGGATTCTTGCGCTTGTATGCGATGACGGCTTGCCCAAATTGGGTCTACCTCAAGGATGAATGATTGCCGTCTCGACTGAAGAAAGGAATGACGTAAATGGCACAGAAGTATGTATACCTCTTTTCCGAGGGCAACGGCCAGATGCGCGAGCTGCTGGGCGGTAAGGGTGCAAACCTGGCTGAAATGACCAGCTTAGGTATGCCGGTTCCTCAGGGCTTCACCATCACCACTGAGGCCTGTACGCAGTACTACGAGGATGGCAAAACCATCAACTCCGAAATTCAGGCTCAGATTATGGAATACATCGCTAAGATGGAAGAGATTACCGGCAAGAAGTTTGGTGACCGTGAAAATCCCCTTCTGGTCTCCGTTCGCTCCGGTGCCCGCGCCTCCATGCCCGGCATGATGGACACCATCCTGAACCTGGGCTTGAACGAGGAAGTGGTCGAGGTCATCGCCAAGCAGTCCAACAACCCCCGCTGGGCTTGGGACTGCTACCGCCGTTTTATTCAGATGTACTCCGACGTCGTTATGGAAGTCGGCAAGAAGTACTTTGAGGAGCTCATCGACGAGATGAAGGCTGACCGCGGTGTCACCCAGGACGTGGAGCTGAATGCCGACGACCTGAAGGAGCTGGCCACCAAGTTCAAGGCCGAGTACAAGTCCAAGATCGGTGAGGACTTCCCCTCCGACCCCAAGGAGCAGCTGATGGGCGCAATCAAGGCCGTGTTCCGTTCCTGGGATAACCCCCGTGCCGTTGTCTACCGCCGCATGAATGACATCCCCGGCTCCTGGGGCACTGCTGTCAATGTCCAGTCCATGGCCTTCGGCAACATGGGCGACGACTGCGGCACCGGCGTTGCGTTCACCCGCAACCCCGCCACCGGCGAGAAGAAGCTGATGGGTGAGTTCCTGACCAACGCGCAGGGCGAGGACGTGGTCGCCGGCGTGCGTACCCCCATGCCCATCTCCCAGATGGCTGAGAAGTTCCCCGAGGCTTTTGAACAGTTCCAGAAGGTCTGTGCCACCCTGGAGGACCACTACCGCGATATGCAGGACATGGAGTTCACCGTCGAGCACGGCAAGCTCTATATGCTGCAGACCCGCAACGGCAAGCGTACCGCTGCCGCCGCACTGAAGATCGCCTGCGACCTGGTGGACGAGGGCATGATCTCTGAGCAGCAGGCCGTCTCCATGATCGACCCCCGCAACCTGGACACCCTGCTGCACCCCCAGTTCGATCCCTCCGCTCTGAAGAGCGCCACCCCCGTTGCCTCCGCTCTGGCTGCCTCTCCCGGTGCCGCCTGCGGCCGCATCGTGTTCTCCGCTGAGGACGCTAAGGAGTGGGCCGCCCGCGGGGAAAAGGTCGTCCTGGTCCGTCTGGAGACCTCTCCTGAGGACATCGAGGGCATGGTCGCCGCTCAGGGTATCCTGACCGTCCGCGGCGGTATGACCTCTCACGCTGCTGTTGTTGCCCGCGGCATGGGCACCTGCTGCGTCTCCGGCTGCGGCGCCATCAAGATGGACGAGGCCAACAAGAAGTTTGAGCTGGCCGGCCGCACCTACACCGAGGGCGACTGGATGAGCCTGGACGGCTCCACGGGCAACATCTACGGCGAGGCCATCCCCACCGTCGAGGCCTCTATCTCCGGAGAGTTCGGCCGCATCATGGGCTGGGCTGACAAGTTCCGCCAGATGCAGGTCCGCACCAACGCGGATAACCCCCGCGACACCAAGCAGGCCCGCAAGTTCGGTGCCGAGGGCATCGGCCTGTGCCGCACCGAGCATATGTTCTTCGACGCCGATCGTATCCCCGCCATCCGCGAGATGATCTGCTCTGACACCAAGGAGCAGCGTGAGAAGGCTCTGGCCAAGCTGGAGCCCATGCAGCAGGGTGACTTCGAGGCCATGTTCGAGGCTCTGGAGGGCTTCCCCATGACCGTCCGTTTCCTGGACCCCCCTCTGCACGAGTTTGTCCCCACTGAGGAGGCCGATATCGCTCTGCTGGCTAAGGATATGGGCAAGTCCGTGGAGGAAATCAATGCGATCATCGACTCCCTGCACGAGTTCAACCCCATGATGGGTCACCGCGGCTGCCGTCTGGCGGTTACCTACCCTGAGATTGCCGCCATGCAGACCCGCGCCGTCATCAAGGCTGCCCTGAATGTCCAGGCCCGTCACACCGACTGGAACGTGGTCCCCGAGATCATGATCCCCCTGGTCGGCGAGGTCAAGGAGCTGGCTTTCGTCAAGAGCGTTGTCGTTGAGACCGCTGACGCCGTGATCAAGGCCGCCGGTTCCGACATGAAGTACAAGGTCGGCACCATGATCGAGATTCCCCGTGCCGCTCTGACGGCTGACCAGATTGCCAAGGAGGCCGAGTTCTTCTCCTTCGGCACCAACGACCTGACCCAGATGACCTTCGGCTTCTCCCGTGACGATGCCGGCAAGTTCCTGGACGCTTACTACGCCAACAAGATCTACGAGAGCGACCCCTTCGCCCGTCTGGACCAGAACGGCGTGGGCCGTCTGGTGAAGATGGCTGCCGAGCTGGGCCGTGAGACCCGCCCCGACATCAAGCTGGGCATCTGCGGCGAGCACGGCGGCGACCCCTCCTCCGTGGAGTTCTGCCACAATGTTGGTCTGAACTATGTGTCCTGCTCCCCCTTCCGCGTGCCCATCGCCCGTCTGGCTGC
>JAHHSC010000024.1 GCA_020025455.1 Lawsonibacter sp.
TTCAAAAAGAGTGGCTCGTTCCGCTGGAACGAGCCACTCTTTTAACGTTTATCAGGAATGACAGCCGCCGCAGCCGGAACAGCTGCCGCCGGTGATGGGACCAAAGACCTGTTCATGGAGCTTACGGCCGGTTGGGGTGGCGGCCAGACCGCCCTCGGCGGTTTCTTTCAGCGTGGGGGACATGGCGTCGCCCACGCGCTTCATGGCCAGAATGACCTCGTCAGCGGGGATGGCGCTGTCGATACCGGCCAGGGCCAGCTCGGCAGCCACGAAGGCACCGGCCACGCCGGAGGCGTTGCGCTTGATGCAGGGGATCTCCACCAGACCGGCCACGGGGTCGCACACCAGACCCAGAATGTTTTTCAGAGCGATGGCCACGGCCTGCTCTGCCTGGCTGGGGGTGCCTCCGGCCAGCTCTACAATGGCGGCGGCGGCCATGGCGGAAGCGGAGCCGCACTCAGCCTGGCAGCCGCCCTGCGCACCGGCCAGGCTGGCATTGTTGGCGATGACCATTCCAACGGCGGACGCGGTGAACAGCGACATGACACACTCCCGCTCGGAGAGGCCCTTCTCCTCCTGCATGGTGAGGACGGCGGCGGGCAGAATCCCGCAGCTGCCAGCGGTGGGGGAGGCCACAATGCGGCCCATTGCGGCGTTCAGCTCGGCAATGGCCAGGGCGCGGTACAGCGCACCGGAGATAACGGAGCCGGTGAGACTGCCGCCGCGCTCAGACACCCGGCGCATCTTGGCGGCGCTGCCGCCGGTGAGACCGCTGGTGCTGCGGAGATCGGGGTCACAGCCGGGCTCGATGCACTCGGACATGACCTGATAATTTTGACGCATCTGTTCGTAGACAGCCTCTTCGCTTTTTTCCAGCTGCTGGGCCTGCTGGGCCAGCACCAGCTGTGAAAGAGGCACGTGATGTTCCTCAGCCAGCGTGACGATGGCGGCCAGGGAGTGATAGTTGAAATCAAGTTCCACGGCTTTTTCTCCTTCTTAAATGGGCTGCAGCATGGTGCTGGCGTAGATGTCGGGCAGACACTGAATCTTGTCGTTCAGCTCTGGGCCAAAGCTGCCCTCCAGCTCGATGGTCATGATGGCCTGCCCACCCTTCTTCTGGCGGGAGAGGCTGAAGCTGCAGATGTTGACGTCCGCAGCGGACAGAATCTCGGTGACGGCGGCGATGATGCCGGGGGTGTCACGGTGGAGGACGATGAGCGTTGTGTACTGGCCGGTGATGGACACAGCCATGCCGTTGATCTCCTTCACCAGAATGTTGCCTCCGCCGATGCTGCTGCCAAGCAGGGAGACGGTGCTGCCGTCCTGGCCGGTGAGGGTCACTCTGGCGGTGTTGGGGTGCGCACCATCGATGCTGCCGGTGGAGATGTTGACCTCCAACCCCTGCTCCCGGGCCAGCTCAGGGGCTTGGCGGATGCGTGGATCGTCGGTTTGCAGACCCATGATGCCTGCAATGAGTGCCTTGTCGGTGCCGTGCCCCTTATAGGTCTTGGCAAAGGAACCATGGAGCAGGATGTCGGCCTTCACAGCGGGAGCCCCCAGCAGCGAGAGCGCAACTCGACCAATGCGGGCGGCACCTGCTGTATGAGAGCTGGAGGGGCCGATCATTACCGGTCCAAGAATATCAAATACGTTCATGATAACACGCGCTCCATATATGTTTATTTTGCTCCATTATACCGAAGTTTCCGCGGAAAAGAAAGACGTTTTCCAGACGTGCACGACCAAAATAGCGGCAAAAGGACGCTGTTATGAGGATGTGTCGGTTGCGGATGTTTTTATGCAGATAGGATGCAAAGGAGATGTGCTCACAGAAAAAAGTAAAATTTACCCAAAACAGATTGATACATCGGGGCGAAAGTAGTATAATTACACAAACGGAAACAGGAAGCAACGATATACCGCACCGTTACAGCACAGACAAAAAGGGGGGAACGCAATCGGAACCTACGGTGGTGCGGTGCCATGAACGGAAATTTTAACGTAAGGAGAACCTGACTATGAAGCACATATCGTTTAAAAAATTGCTGAGTAAGCTGGTGGTCACGGCCGCTGTCGTCACGGTCGCAACGATCAGTGCCTCTGCGTGTACAACAATCTATGTTGGCGGAAACCTGGTCAAAGAAGGTACCCCCTTTGTAGCCCGTACAGAGGACTATGGCTCTGACATGAACAAACTGTGGTTCATCAGCGAAGCCGGACAGTTCAAGAAGGGTGAGAAGTACCTGGGCTGCCCTGGTTACGGCGAGTTTGAGTGGACCTGGACCCACGACAGCTACCGGTTCACGCACTTTACAAATGACATCTATTTTAACGGAACCTGCCCTGAGTGCGGCGAGGGCACTGCTGAAAAGCCCTGCACCCACTTTTCCTACACAGAGTTCGGCACCAATGAGAAGGGCGTGTCCGTCTCTGCCACCGAGACGATCTACGGCAACAAAGAGGTTACCGCAGAGGGAGCCGATCCCTTCCGCCAGAAGAAGGTAGACGGGAAGGTCGGCATTGAGGAGACGGACATCCCCACCATTGTGCTGGCCGAAGCCGCCAGCGCCCGTGAGGGTGTTGAGCTGCTGATGGACATTTATGATGAGTATGGAGCCTATTTTGCATCCGGTATCTTCATCTGCGATAAGGATGAAACCTGGTACATCGAAAACTGCTCCGGTACCCAGTATGTGGCCGTCAAGCTGAACGACGACATGATTTTCCTGGAGCCCAACATCGCCGTGATCGGCCGTGTGGATCTGGACGATACGGAGAACGTCCTGGCATCGGAGCGCCTGATCGAGGTGGCCAAGCAGGCCGGCACCTTCGTCGGTGACGAGAAGGAGAACATCATCGACTTCCGCGCCTCTTACGCTCCGCTTGACCGCGTTGGCTGTCCCCGCATGGTGGACGGTCTGAACTTCCTGAATCAGGGCTACGGCTACACGGAAGAGGATATGCTGGCCGACAACACCAGATTTACCATCTCCAACCTGAACGGCCAGGATAAGATCGTTCCCCTGTACACCAACATCAAGGCCGACCGCCTGCTGGACAAGAAGGATGTGTTCAACTACTACAAGCTGAGCAGCATCGGCAAGCCCAGCAACCAGGAAATTGAAATTTTCCAGCTCTTCAAGGACCGCCCTGTTGAGACCGCCACGGTGGGCTGGGTCGGCGTTGGCAATATGTCCAACAACGTTTTTGTGCCGTACTACCCCATGCTCATGACCGATATGTATGAGGGGTATCAGGTTTCCACCGATACGGTCAAAAAGGTGGATACCAAGCCCGAGGGCTTCTGCACCTGGACCGACCGCAATGGTGGAAAGTTTGTCCAGTACCCCGAAAACTGGCGTGACTCCTATTACTTCGCCTTCGAGGGTCTGGGCGGCTACATCCAGGATGCCGACAAGATCGATGGCGTGCCTGTCAGTGCCGAGAATAAGCAGCTGGTGCTGGACAAAATGGATGCGCTGCAGGACGAGCTCATCCAGGAGTTCGAGACGATGAAGCCTGCCGATACAACTGTGGTGGGCAAAGACATGGCAAAGCGGGCCCATATGCTGGCGCTGGAAATGATCGACCACCTGAAGGAGCAGGTCTGGAAGAACCCCTATACGGATGTGAAGCAGAATGACTGGTTCTATCAGGCGGCCGCCTATGTCAACGAGAACAAGCTGATGCGGGGCGTTACCGACAGCCGCTTTGCGCCTGCCGACCAGATGACCCGTGCTATGCTGGCCCAGATCCTCTATAACCGCGCCGGCACCCCCGATGTGTCTGAGGATGCCATGAAGGCCCCCTTCACGGATGTGGACGCGAACAGCTGGTATAGTAAGGCCGTGTACTGGGCACGCGAGAACAAGATTGCGGCCGGGTATTCCAACGGTGCGTTCGGTGTGGCAGATCCCGTCACCCGTGAACAGATGGCCGTGATGCTTTATCAGGCTGCGGGCAAGCCCGCTGTTGCGGATCAGGCGCTGACGTTTTCCGATAAAGACAGCATCAGCGACTACGCAGTGGATGCCATGCGCTGGGCCGTCCAGAACAACATCCTGTCCGGTAAGCCCGGCAACACCGTGGACCCCAAGGGCAATGCCACCCGTGCAGAGGCCGCCCAGATGATCATGCAATTCGATCTTCTCAAGTGAGAGGGACGGACGGCAGAAAAAGTCTGATGCATCATCGAAGTGGTGCAGTCGGGTGATAGAAAAGCCCGATCCAATGGAACGGAACAAAGCGGGTCCGTAAAAACGGACCGCGACAAAATCCCCCTGATGCAGGAGAAGAACACTGCATCAGGGGGATTATTATGCCTGAAAGAACAGACGCACAGATCGAAAGATAAGAGCCGACGCTGTATGTCCGGCGCGCAGCGGGGGCACCCGCGCAGGGGGCGTCTGTGAAGCTTGAGGGACCGCCGCGATCAGAGAAGCTCCAACAGGAAACGCCCCATCTGCTCCATAGCCGCAGAGGCCTTTTTGGAGGGGAACATCTGGAACACGTGCCACATATCCTTCCACACCTCCAGGTGGCAGGACACCCCGGCTTTGTCCATGGCCTCCTTGAGCCGGATCGAGTCAGAGTTTAGAATCTCGTGGCTGCCGACCTGAATGAGGGTGGGCGGAAAGCCATCAAAATCCCCAAAGAGCGGGGAGAGCATGGGGTCGGTCAAGTCCATATTGGGGGCGTAGGCGCGGGTGACCGCGGAGATGTACTCCGGGGTCAGCATGGGGTCCACGTCGGCCAGAGTGGTGTATGAGTCGCCCGAAGCGGTCATATCCGTCCAGGGGGACATGAGCAGCAGGGCAGAGGGCAGCATACGTCCCTGGGCCTTCAGCCGGTGGCACAGCACCAGCGCCAGATTGCCGCCCGCGCTGTCCCCGGCTACCACCACGTCCCTGGCTCCGTAACCCAGGTGCATCAGGTGGTCCCAGGCCCGCTCTGCATCCTCAATGGCGGCTGGAAAGGTGTGTTCCGGGGCCAAACGATACTCAAAGGTGAGCACGTCGTAGCCGGTCACATTCGTAAGCTTTGAGGCCAGCACCTTGGAGTACCCCAGATTTCCGCTGGTATAGCCTCCCCCGTGGCAGTACAAAATTGCGTGAAGGCGGCGATGAGGGCGTTTTAGCCGCATCCAGGCCGCGGGCATGGAGTCAAGCTGGAACGTCTCCCAGTCCAGACCGGACATGGGGGCGACCAGATTGCCCAGCAGCTCCTGACTGCGGCGCTGCTTTTCCAGATCTTCGGCGGTCATTTCATCGGGGACAGCGGCACTGTGTATGGCTTTTAAAACGCGCATACTGGGTCCCAGGTGCGGGGTCGTCTTGGATATTTTACGAAACGGCGGGCGTTTGTCCTCCATGGTGGTCTCCTTTGTGCAGCAAAACAGCAAACTTTGGTGTGGTCACAGTATAGCATAGAAAAAACCGATTGGGAAGATGCGCTTGCGGGCGGTGGGCCGCTGTGTTAAAATTGAGCCAATGACAGAGGGGAGGAGAGAACATGGCAAACTGGGATACGCCCTGGTATCGGCTGGATAATGCGGGCACCATGTACTCCGCCCTGCAGAAGGAGCGCTACTCCGCCATCTACCGCTTTTCCGCCTGGATGACGGAGAAGGTGGACCCGGAGGCCCTCCAGCGGGCGGTAGATCGAACCATGCCCCGGTTCCCAAGCTTTGCGGTACGGATGCGGCGGGGCCTCTTCTGGTCCTATCTGGAGCCAAACACGGCCCCCGGCCCCTTCATCAAGCCGGATGTGGCCGACCCCTGCCAGCCCGTCCGGTACAAGGAGGACAATGGCTGGCTGATCCGGGTCTATTACTATTTCCACCGCATTTCCATCGAGGTGTTCCACGCAGTATCCGACGGCACCGGCGGCCTGGTTTTTTTCCGTACCCTGCTGGCCGCCTATCTGGAAGAGTTGGGCCACAAGATTCCGCCCGGTCCCGGCCTGCTGGATCTGAATGAACCGCCCAGACCGGAAGAATGGGAGGACGCCTATCTGCGCTATGCAGGAAAGACCGCCCGGGCCCCGGTGCTGATGAAGCGTGCCTATCCGAATTTGGGCGAGTCAGAGCCGTTTTATACGTTCCATGTGACCATGGGCTTTATGCCGGTGGACAAAGTGAAGGAGAAGTCCAAGGCCATGGGGGTGTCCATCACCGAGTACATGGCTGCCGTGCTGCTCCAGGTACTGATGGAGAAGCAGCACCGGGAGCGGCCCCACCGGGAGCTGCCCGTGGCTCTGGCCGTGCCGGTGGATCTGCGGGGACTGTTCCCATCGGAAACCCTGCGGAACTTTATTCTGACGGTCCAGCCTGTCATCGACCCCAATCTGGGGGACTGGACGCTGGAGGAGATCGCATCTCAGGTCCACCACTCTATGCGCCAGCACGTGACCGCCAAGGAGCTTCAGGCCGTCTTTACCCGGAATGTGCGCTACCAGACCAATCCCGTTCTGCGGTGCCTGCCCTTCTTTTTGAAGGACCCGGTGGTGGCCCTCAGCTATCGGTCCAGGGGGGTTCGGCCCTACTCAGCGGTGTTCACCAATCCGGGCCTTTTCAAGGTCCCGCCTGAGATGGCCCCCCACATAGAACATATGGAGGTCGTGCTGGGGCAGGCTACCGTAGCCCGGCCCCATGTGTCCTCCATCAGCTATGGCAATACGATGGAGATCACCTTTGCAGGGACGCAGAAGGATGCGCAGACGGAGCGGGACTTTTTCCGTGCTCTTGTCCGCCTGGGTATCCCGGTGAAGGTGGTCAGCAACCGCCGCTAGGCGGGGAGAGGAGAAGATTTCATGTCCTACTGTGTCCATTGTGGGGTGGAGCTGGAGCAGAGCGCCCGCCGCTGCCCGCTGTGCAATACTCCGGTGATCGACCCGGCTATCCTGGCGGCGGAGGACGCCCAGACCTTTTTTCCAACCCAGCCGGCCAAGGTAGAACCCGTGTCCCGGCGCGGTATGGCCATGCTCATCAGCAGTATGCTGGCTTCCGTGGCCGTCTGCTGTGGACTGCTCAATCTGGTGCTCAAGCCCCATATGGCCTGGAGCTTTTTTGTGGTGGGGGCTGCCGCCATGCTGTGGGTATGGGCGGTGCTCCCCCTCATCACGCCAAAGACCCCTCTGTGGCTCCGACTGACCCTGGACGTGGCGGCTGTGGGGCTCTATGTGTGGATCATCTCCCTGGCCCTCCATGGGCAGCGCTGGTTCGTGGGTCTGGCCGTGCCGCTGCTCCTGTTCAGTGCCATCACGGTGGGCGTCATAGGCTGGATCGTGAAGCGGAGGCACTCCATCCTGTCTACCGTCACCATGGTACTGGCCGCTCTGGGCTGCTACGGGCTGGAAATTGAGCTGTGCTATGACCGCTTTGTCTCCCACGGCGTAAGCCTGAGCTGGTCGCTGGTGGTGTGTGCCGTCTGCTTCGGCCTGTGCGTCCCCCTTGTTGTGATCCGACGGGTCCCCTCCCTCCGGGAAGAGGCGCGCAGACGATTCCATGTCTGAGCATAAAAATCCACCGGCGCAGCCGGTGGATTTTTATTTTGGATTCAATTCCCGGAGCAGAACGTCCCGGTCGTTGGGCAGATCCCCCTCCGCCACGCGGGAGAGCAGAAAATTAAGGGCGGTGCCAATGGCAGGCCCGGTAAGCCCGGCCGCCATTGCGTCCCTGCCGTTGACGGCCAGCTGGTTCAGACGGATGCAGGGCGAGGTTTGAAGCAGCTCCCAAGCCAGCTTTTCCGCCTGGTCCAGCTGCCGCTCGGCATCGGGCTGAGGGGCACAGGCGGCCCCGTCCGCCTTTTTTAGGGCCAGCAGGTGGAAAAAGCGCTCTTTTCCAAACCGGGAGAGCCATCGGCCCGCCCACTTGCTGCTTGCCTCCACGGGCAGGTGGTGGCGCTCAATGAGAAACAGAACTTCCTCGCGGGTGGCGTTATCCAGCCGCAGACGCCGCAGGGCGGCATCGGCCAGCTGGACGCCCGCCTTTTCGTGGCCGTAGAAGTGACCGTTCCCGTCCTCGCCCAAGACGAACGAGGTGGGCTTTCCAACATCGTGGAGCAGAGCGGCCAGCCGCAGAGCGGGCAGACACGGGACGTGGGCCATAGCCTTTACGCTGTGGGTGTAAACGTCATAGATGTGGTAGGGGCTGCGCTGGTCAAAGCCAATGGCGGGGGCCAGCTCGGGCACGATCTGGGCGGCGGCGGCCGGGAAGGCCAGCAGCACCTCCTCCGCGCCGGGGGAGCAGAGCAGGCGGGTGAACTCGGTGCAGATGCGCTCCTGAGCGACCAGAGCCAGCTGCGGCACATGGCGGCGGATCGCCGCGGCGGTGTCCGGGTGGATGGAAAAGCGGAGCTGGGCGGCAAGCCGCAGACCGCGGATGACCCGCAGTGCGTCCTCCTCCAATCGGGTGTCCGGGTCACCCACACAGCGGATCAGGCGCTTTTGGAGGTCCTCCCGGCCTTGAAACGGGTCGGCAAGGCCGTTCTCGTCCCAGGCCATGGCGTTTATGGTGAAATCCCGGCGGGCCAGGTCCTCGGTGAGACTGGAGGTGAAGTCCACCCGGTCCGGGCGGCGGTGGTCGGAGTAGCCGCTCTCCCGGCGGAAGGTGGTGACCTCAACGGGCAGTCCATCTGAAAGGACCGTCACCGTGCCGTGTTTTGCACCCGTGTCGAGACAGGAAAAAGCGGAGCAGGCCGCCCGGATCTCATCCGGCAGGGCGGAGGTGGCAGCGTCGTAGTCGTGGGGCGGGATGCCAAGCAGGCTGTCCCGGACGCAGCCCCCAACCAGTACGGCCCTGTGCCCCGCCGCACGCAGGGTGTGGAGCACCTTCTGTGCTCTTGGGTCCCAATTTGGCATGGATCGCGCACCTCCCGGACGTTTTGTACACATTCTAGCAGGTTCGGTGGAAAAATACAAGGCGGAGCCGGAGGGCTCCGCCTTGCGGGTTTGGCATTAACGGGTCAGCAGGCCCAGGTTTTTGTCCGAGGCAAAATTGCTGAAGGAGTAGAGGACCAGCACCTGGTCGATGTCGTTGTCCTGAACATACTGCTGCACGCTGTTCAGATTGTAGCGCAGGTCGAACAGATGGACCTCCGAGAAACGCTCGGTGAGAAAGGGAGCCAGAGAGTCTGAGTAGGAGTCCCGAATGACCATCAGCTTGGGGGCATCGGTGTGCTTGGTTTTCAGCACGCATAGGGGCTGGTTGCCGCCCAGAAAGAACGAGTACTTGTCCTTCTTCTCCAGATTTTCGGGCACATAGAGAGACCCCTCCTCGGCGGTGCCGTTAAAATAGGTAGTCACCTTCACGCTGCCGTCATCAGGCACATAGGTGTCGATGGCATCGGGGCGGACCCAGCGTACACCGGAGGTGGAGAAGGTGGTGCCATTGAAGCGGTCGCTGACAGTGGTCTTTTCATAGTCTGCAAGGTCCAGCGGCTCCATACCCAGAGCATCCAGAATGGCGTTGGCACCATAGAACGCACCCAGGCTGGTCCAGTGATGGTCGGTGCGGTAGTAGATGTCCTCGCCGCTGTGGGCGGCGAGGGCACCGGCCATATCCACGGTATTGGCACCGGTCTGGAAGTAGAGCCGGTCGATGATGGACCGCTCGTCAGCGGTGGGGGCACCTGCGGGGAGGCGGTCGGCCCAGATAGCGGCGGAGGAGGGGATAAGACCGAAGTAGACGGGCACATCCACATTGCTTACCAGGGTGTCCAGACTGGCCATGTCCTTGTCCAGCTTCTCCTGAGCGGGGGTGTCCACCTTGGGGATGAGCGTGTCCTGACTGGCCAGATAGACCCCGTTGTTCTCCTGCTTACCGGACAGGCGCTCACAGCGGGCCTTCAGGGACACCCAGAAGTCTCGGCCCACGATGTGGTCAGCGGTGTAGTCCTCGGCCTTCTCCATGAAGGTGCCGTCGGTGACGGTTTCCAGGCTGAGGGCAGGGGCCTGGGCCAGATAGCGGTTTTCCAGCTCGGAAAACTTCTTTTTGGGCAGCACCAGACTGGCAACACAGATTCCGCCGATAAAGGCGCAGAAAAGGCCGGTCACCAGCTTATTATATGTTTGAGACATAAAGCGACACCTCCTTAGAAACGGAAATAGAGGAAGGGATTATAGGTCCCGTCCACCAGATAGGCAGTACACAGGATCAGCCCTGCCAGAATGAACAGAAGCCCCAGTGCCTTGGCAGCCCATTGGGGGAGCTTCTGATAGAGCCTTGCGCCCATGGGGGTAGAGGCCAGACCGGCCACCACCAGAACGGGCAGGTAGCTGCGCAGGTAGTAACCAAAGGCACCGTTGGTCAAAGGCACGCCGCCCAGACCGAACATGACCTTTAGGTATCCGCCCAGGTGGCCGAAGTCCTCAATGGCAAAGATGGCCCAGCTGACCACCACCAGGAAGAGGGTGTAGATATGGCTCACCACAGCGGGGGCCTTCTCGAGCTTTTCCAGCAGGAAGAACTTTTCAATCAGCAGGAGCACCCAGAAGAAAAGCCCCCACAGTAGGAAGTTCCAGCTGGCACCGTGCCAGATGCCGGTGGCGGCCCACACCACGAAGAGGTTGAACATCCAGCGGCGCTTGGAGCAGCGGTTGCCGCCCAGCGGGATATAGAGGTACTCCCGGAACCAGGTGGACAGCGAGATGTGCCAGCGGCGCCAGAATTCGGTGATGCTCTTGGAGATATAGGGGTAGTTGAAGTTGGGCAGGAATTCAAAGCCCAGCATCCGGCCCAGGCCGATGGCCATGTCGGAGTAGCCGGAAAAGTCGAAGTAGATTTGGAAGGTGAATGCGATCACGCCCAGCCAGGCACCGGCGACCGTCAGGTCGGTAAGGGCCGTGGCTTTATAGGCCTCCCACAGCATACCCACGTTGTTGGCAATCAGCACCTTCTTGGCCATACCGATGGTGAAAATCTCCACGCCGGAGGCAAATTTGTCGCAGCTGGTGGTGCGCTGGTCGATCTGGTCCCCCAGATCCTTATACTTGATGATGGGACCGGCGATGAGCTGGGGGAACAGAGTGACAAAGGTGCCGAAGTTCAGGATGGAGCGCTGGGCACGGGCGTCGCCGCGGTACACGTCCACCGTGTAGCTCATGGTCTGGAAGGTGTAGAAGGAGATGCCGATGGGCAGGTGGATGCCCAGCACAGGCATGAAGCTCAGACCCATGGACTGGAGCGAGCCGGCGATGAAGTCCCAGTACTTGAAGAAGAACAGCAGGGCCAGGTTGAAGAGGATGGACATGGCGACCGTCCGGCGGGCGGCCTTGTCGTTGCCCTTTGCCTTGAACCGCTCCACCAGAAGGCCGTGGGTAAAGTCGATGGCGGTGGACAGGAACATGATAAGCACATAGATCCGCTCACCCCAGTAATAGAAGCACAGGGAGGAAAGCAGAATCACCACGTTCCGCAGCTTCCGGGGCACCAGGTAGTAGACCAGCAGGGTCAGCACCAGGAAGTAGAACAGAAATACGGGGGTTGAAAATACCATGAAAGGGGGACCTCCTTAAAAAGATCGGGCGGACGACCGGTAAAATCGTCCGCCCGGAGGGATCAGAGGGGCTTACTTAAAGAGTGCGTTGAACTCCTCCACAATGGCGGCAGAGTCATCATGGGCAATGAGCATGACGTAGCTGCCCTTAGTGACCACGGACGAGTTGGTGGACCAGACCTCAACGACCTCGGGGTAGTTTCGGCCGCCGTCGGTCATGTCGGTGACGCGCTGCTCCAGAAGGCTCTTGACGGTGGACAGGCTGTCCGCATCCTTGGCCTTGACCAGGACCATCTCGCTGTCCTGCATGACCATGCTGGCGTGGGCATAGACCTCCTCCGAGACGTCACGCAGTCCGGGGAAGAACATATCGATGATGCCCATCTCATCTTCCTCCAGAGTGGCAGTCTCAAAGAAAATGTTGCTGAAGGGGTGGTTCTCTACCACAGTATCAAAGAAACCCTTCAGGTCTACATCTGCCTGAGAATTCCCCTCCTGCTTACCGCAGCCGGCAAGCAGGGTCAGGGACATGGCACAGGCCAAAACAATCGTGAAAATACGCTTCATGGTTTTATTCTCCTTGAATCGACAAAATTACGGGTATGGATCGCTTACTTGAACAGGGCGTTGAAGGAGCTCACAATGTCGGAATGGTTCTCGTGAACTACCATCATCACATAGTTGCCGTTGGACACCACCTTGCCGTTCTGGCTCCACATGGCAGTGGCTTCCGGATAGAAGGCACCGCCGTCGGCCATCGCCTTAATGCGGGCGTTCAGGATGGACTTGACGGAGTCCACGTCCTTGCTGTCCTTGACCTCCACCAGAACAAGTTCACCCATATTGTTGGTCATCATGCATCCGTTGACCACGGACTGGTTGGTGGGGATGGCAGTGAGACCGGGGTAGAGCTGCTCGGTGAGATCGTGGTCGAGAAGGGACAAGAAACCGAACTGGTAGTTTTCCTGCGTGGTCTGGGAGAACGCGGACAGGTCAACCTTCTTGTCGGCAGGCTTCTGCTCAGGCTTGGGATCGGGCTTCTGCTGGGGCTTCTGCTCGGGCTTCTGCTGGGGCTTCTGATTCTTGTCCTCCTTGCAGTAGACAACGGCGGAAGCGGTCAGATCGCCGGCCTTGGCGGTGATGGTAGCCTTGCCGGGGGCCACATAGGTGACCAATCCCGTTTCGCTCACGGTGGCCACAGCCTCGTTGTTGGAGGACCAGGTGACCTTATCGTCAGCCATGGCCTTCAGCTGGTAGGTGGCACCTACCTTAAAGAGAGAAAAGTCGGTCTTGTTCAGCTTCAGCTCCTGAGCGGGCTTCGGCTCGTCGGGCTTGGGCTGGTCAGGTGTTTGCTCAGACTGGGAGGCATCGGGCTGCTCAGGCTCATCCAGGCTGGAATCGGAACTGGAGGAGGCATCGGGGGCAGAGACGTCCGTCTGACTGGAGCTGGACATGGAACCGGGATTGCTGCCGGATACGCTGGGCTCATCCTTCTTGCCGCAGCCGGCGAGGAGGGAGATGGTCAGAGCAGAGGCCAGGGCCAGAGCGAAAAATTTTTTCATCATCGTTGTACTCCTTTTCATAGGGCTGTTGATACAGCGGTTTTTAGGGGGTTCACAGGAGTTTGACGCAGTATCCCTAAAAAAGTTCCCATATGGGGAAAAATTTTTCGTTTTCTACGTTCCCAAATTCGGTATTATAGCAGAGTTGCGCGGCAAATACCAGCCTTTCTTTGAAAACAGGTCGATTTGCTTGAAATTAGGGCGCAAACAGGCTACAATGGAGGAAAAATGAGCTGAGGCGGAATCAAGTTCGCCCGGAGAGGAGCGGGAAGATGTTATGTTCAGTTCCGTCGCTGGGGCTCCACGGAGTGTCCGGCTATCTGGTGACCACCGAATGTGACCTGTCAGGGGGGCTGCCCGCCTTCTCAGTGGTGGGTCTGCCCAGTACTGCGGTCAGCGAGGCCACAGACCGGGTCCGGGCCGCGATCAAAAACTGTGGCTTCACCTTTCCGGTAAGCCGCATTACGGTCAATCTTGCCCCCGCCCATCTGAAAAAAGAGGGGACCCTCTACGATCTGCCCATTTTGGTGGGCATCCTGGCTGCATCCGGGCAATTGAAAATCAAAGACCAGAGCTGTGCCTTTGTAGGGGAATTGTCTCTCAGCGGTGGGCTGCGCCCCTGCGCCGGGATGCTGCCTATGGCCCTGGCTGCGAAACGCTCTGGCGTGAAGCGCCTCTATGTTCCGGTGGAGAACGCCGCTGAGGCCACCTTAGCCGAGGGGCCGGAGATCTATCCGGTCCGGGACGTGTGCCAGCTGGTCCGACACCTGAATGGGGAGGAACCGATTCAGCCGGCCGCCCACTGGACACCCGGTACTGCCGCTGCCCACTATCCGGACTTCTCGGAGGTGAAGGGGCAGGAGCAGGTGAAGCGGGCTTTGGAGATCGCGGCGGCTGGGGGGCACAGCGTGCTCATGTCCGGCCCGCCCGGGTCCGGTAAGTCCATGCTGGCCCGACGCCTGCCCGGTATCCTGCCCGATATGACCATGGAGGAGGCCCTGGAGACAACCGAGATACACTCGGTCATGGGGCTGACAAGTGCCGAGCAGCCCCTGGTGGAGCAGCGGCCTTTCCGCGCGCCCCACCATACCGTGTCCCCGATGGGCATGGCGGGCGGCGGCAGCAACCCCAAGCCGGGCGAGATCTCCCTGGCCCACAACGGGGTGCTGTTTCTGGATGAACTGCCCGAGTTTCCCAAAGAGGTGCTGGAGGTACTGCGCCAACCCCTGGAGGATGGACAAGTCCAGATCTCCCGAGCCGCAGGCAGTGTGACATACCCATGCCGCTTTATGCTGGTGTGCGCCATGAATCCCTGTAAGTGCGGTTGGTACGGGCACCCCTCCGGCCGGTGCCGCTGTTCGGAGAGCGAGGTCAAACGGTATCTGTCCCGGCTGTCGGGCCCGCTGCTGGACCGCATTGACATCTTTGTGGAGGCTGCGGCCCTGGAATTTGACGAGCTGACCAGCCGCACCCCGGCAGAGCCGTCCGGCACCATCAAAAAGCGGGTGGACGCGGCCCGTGCCATCCAGTCCAAACGGCTGGCGGATACCGGACTTACCTGCAGCGCTCAGATGGGACAGCAGGAGCTGCGCAAGTACTGTCGGCTGAGTGAAGCCTGCGAAACGCTGATGAAGGGCGCCTTTGACAAGATGGGACTGACCCCACGGAGCTATGACCGTATTCTTCGGGTGGCCCGGACCATCGCAGACCTGGACGCCAGCGACCAGATCGAGCCATACCACCTGGCGGAGGCACTTCAGTTCCGCCCCCCGGAATATTTGCGCCGATAACTGGACAAACGGAGGAAAGTCCGGTATAATTCTTCGCGTATGTTTAGTGCTACACGGAAAGGAAGACCGATCAGATATGAACGAAATGATCCTGCTCAAGCTGGGCGAAATGGTGCTCAAGGGCCTGAACCGCCGCAGCTTTGAAGATAAGCTCCAGGCCAACATTCACCGCCGCCTGAACAACCTGGGCCAGTTCCGGGTGTACACCCGCCAGTCCACCACCTATGTGGAGCCCATGCGCGAGGACTGCGACATGGACGGGGCCTGCGAGGCCATGAAGAAAGTCTTTGGCGTGGTGGGTGTGGCCCGTGCCCGTGCCTGCGAGAAGGACAAGGATGCCATCCTGGCTGCCTGCAAGGAGTACCTGGACGAGCCGCTGCGCACCGCCAGCACCTTTAAGGTGGAGACCAAGCGTGCGGATAAAACCTTCCCCATGACCTCCATCCAGACCAGCCAGTATGTGGGCGGGGAGCTGGACGAGGCCTACCCCAATCTGCAAGTGGACGTCCACAACCCTAAGCTCACCGTACACGTGGAGATCCGGGACTACGCAGCGTTCGTCTATGCGGATGCCGAGCCCGGTGCCGGCGGCCTGCCTGTGGGCATCAACGGCCGTGCCGTCTCCCTGCTGTCCGGCGGGATCGACTCCCCCGTCTCCAGCTACATGATTGCCAAGCGCGGCGTGGCTCTGGAAATGGTCCACTTTTTCTCCTACCCCTACACCTCCCCCGAGGCCAAGGAGAAGGTGCTGGATCTGGCCCGTCTGCTGGTGCCCTGGTGCGGGCACCTGACCGTCCATGTGGTCCCCTTCACCAAAATTCAGGAGGAGCTGCGCCGCTCCTGCCCTGAGGAACTGTTTACCATTATCATGCGCCGCTTTATGATGCGGATTTCCGAGGCTGTGGCCCAGCGCATCGGCGCCCACGCTCTGGTCACCGGCGAGTGCCTGGGGCAGGTGGCCAGCCAGACTATGGAGGCCATGAACGCCACCGGCGCCGTGGTGAGCCTGCCCGTCCTGCGCCCCTGCGTGGGTATGGATAAGGAGGAAATCGTGCAGATCGCCCGGAAGATCGGCACCTACGACACCTCCATTCTGCCCTATGAGGACTGCTGCACGGTCTTTACCCCCCGCCATCCCCGCCTGCGCCCCAGACTGGACGAGGTGGAGCTGGCCGAGGAAAAGCTGGACATCGAAGCCATGGTCAAGGATGCCGTGGACAACATTGAGCGGATCCATCTGTAAAAAGCAAAAAACAGCGAAGCCGACGGCTTCGCTGTTTTTTATGCGTCAAAGCCTGGTCTCCAGAGGAGGGA
>JAHHSC010000025.1 GCA_020025455.1 Lawsonibacter sp.
GCCAGCTTCTTTTGGGACATGGCGACATTATTGAAGCCTTCCTCATGGAGCAGATCAAAATTTAATCCTAGGTAACTCCGGTGGGGCGGGCGGTTTCGCCCGCCCCACTTTGTACTTTTACGGCATACTAGACAGGAGGTTCCCATGAGTCAGGTAACTTTATTGGCCACAGACCGTCCCATGCCCCTGTACACCTCCCCGACGGGAAGCGTTTGCGTAGGTAAGCTAACCTACTACCGGAGCGCCGTTGCGCTGCTGGGGCTGGACATGAAGCCCTTTCAGTACGAGCTGGCACTGGAGGACACCCCTCAGGGGGCCAGGCAGCTGCGGGACTATCTGCGTAAACACGGCCAGCCGGGTTCCGCAGTTCAGCTGTGGAATCTGTGGGTGGGAGACGCCAATGTTCGGGCATTCCATCTGACCGGCCCGCTGGACGCTCTGGACGGCGACACCCTCCAACAGCTTCGGGAACGCAATCAAACCTGTATGACAATCACTTTGTAATTTTAATTTCCACCGGAACCATCCACAATTCCCCATACAAAGGAGGAACATTACTATGGCAAGCAATCGAATTGGACGGATCAATGAGGAGATCCAGCGCGAGCTGGCCTCCCTTATCCCCAACGTGAAGGACCCCCGTGTCACTGGCATGATCTCCGTCACCGCCGTGAACACCACCCCCGACCTGCGCTACGCCAAGGTCTATATCAGTATGCTGGACAAGAGCGACTGCTCTCAGGTGCTGAAGGGCCTGAAATCTGCCTCCGGCTATCTGCGCCGTGAGCTGGGCCGCGCCCTCCAGCTGCGCTACACCCCCGAGCTGAGCTTTGTGCAGGACGACTCCATTGACCAGGGCGCCCATATTCTGGAACTGCTGCGGGACCCTGAGGTGGTCAAGCCCGCCAACCCCGCCAACGAGCACATTCATCTGGACGAGGAGTGATGGATATGACCATCCAGGAAACTGCCAATTTTCTTAAAACCCACGACCAATACCTGATTTTGACCCATGTGCGCCCTGACGGGGACACGGTGGGCTGTGCCGCCGCCCTGTGCCTGGGGCTTCGCAATCAGGGTAAGACCGCCCACGTGCTCGATAACCCCCAGGCCACCAGCCTCTACTCCAATTATCTGGATGGACTGCTGGCTCCCGCGGACTATGAGCCTGCCACGGTGGTGTCGGTGGATATCGCCGCCCGTGGACTCTTCCCCGACCGCGCCCAGAAGTATCTGGATCGGGTGGATCTGGCCATTGACCACCACCCCTCTCAGGAGTTCTTCGCAAAGGAGACCTGCCTGGACGCCGGTCGCGCCGCCTGCGGCGAGCTGATCTATGACATCCTCACCCAGCTTGGCCCCCTCACCCCTGCGATAGCTACCCCCCTCTATGTGGCCATCTCCACCGACTGCGGCGGTTTTGTCTACGGCAACACCAGCGCCGGGACCCACCGGGTAGCTGCCGCCCTCATGGACACCGGTATTGATGCCGCCGCCCTCAACAAGCGCCACTTCCGCACCAAAAGCGCCAAGCGTATGAGGCTGGAAGGAATGCTTCTTTCTCAGGCTCGGCTATTCGATCACGATACGGTGGCTGTGGGCGTTGTCACCATTGCAATGATGGAGTCCCTCCAGGCCACCGAGCGGGACGCGGAGGACATCTCTGCCCTGCTGGGCCAGATGGAGGGCGTCAAGACCGCCGTGACCATTCGGGAAGAGGCTCCCAAGCAGTGTAAGATCTCGCTGCGTACCGACCCCGCCGACCTGAACGCCAGCACCGTCTGTGCCCTGCTGGGCGGGGGCGGTCACGCTGCCGCTTCCGGCGCGACTGTCCAAGCCGACGTGGAGGAGACCATCCGCCTGGTGATGGACGCCATCCATCAGGTCAAGGCAGAGCAGGAGGGCTGAGCGTGGCTAACGGCATCATCGTCATCAATAAGCCCCAGGGCTGGACCAGCATGGATGTGTGCGCCAAGCTCCGAGGCATTTTCCGCGAGAAGCGCGTGGGCCATGCGGGCACCCTTGACCCCATGGCTACCGGTGTGCTCCCTGTCTTTCTGGGCCGCGCCACCCGGGCGGTGGAGTTTGCTTCCGAGTCCGAAAAGGAATATCTTGTCGGTTTAAAACTGGGTGTTATCACAAACACCCAGGATACCACCGGCGAAGTGCTGGAGGAGCGGCCTGTGGACGTGACTGCGGACCAGCTGGAGGCCGCTCTGGAGCCGTTCCGCGGCGCCATCGAGCAGATCCCCCCCATGTACTCTGCCATTAAAATCAACGGCAAGAAGCTCTACGAGTTGGCCCGGAAGGGGCGCGAGGTGGAGCGCAAGCCCCGCCCCGTCACCATCCACGCCATAACGGTGGAGGAGCGGCTCTCCGCCGATACCTTCCTGCTGCGGGTGCGCTGTTCCAAGGGCACCTATATGCGGACCCTGTGCCATGATATCGGCACCGTACTGGGCTGCGGCGGTACCATGTGCTCGCTTCAGCGGACCATGGCGGCGGGCTTCAACCTAAGTCAGTCGGTCACGCTGGAGCAGGTTCAGCAGGCGGAGGCCCCCCTCTCCCTGCTGCTGCCCGTGGAAACTTATTTCTCTGACCGCCCCGCTGTCTCCCTTCCCCCTGCGCAGGAGCGTATGGTCCGCAACGGCATGACCCTGGTTCGCCCCGATCTGACCGCTGGAGCGTACCGGGTCTACGGCGAAAACCAGGTGTTTCTGGCCCTGTGTGAAGCCAGGGACGGAAAGCTTTTCACGGTGAAGAGCTTCTTCGAGCCGCCTGAGCAGACCAAGAAATGAGGTGTTCCCTTTGAACAAACCGAGAAGAGTGATCGCCCTGGGCTTTTTTGACGGGGTCCATCTGGGCCATGGCGCACTTATGCGCGCCGCCGTCCGAGCCGCCAAAACGCTGGATGCGGTGCCCGCCGCGTTCACCTTTGACCAGCATCCCGATGCGGTCATCACCGGCCGGCCCGTTCCCCTCATCAGCAGTGTGGAGGATCGGGGCTACCTGATGCGCCGGTACTACGGGATTCAGGACGTGATCGTGGCCTCCTTCCAGTCCATGCAGAAGATGGATTGGGCCGATTTCATCACCGAATACCTGATTAAGGACCTGGGCGCTGTCCATGTGGTAGCCGGTCACGATTTCCACTTTGGCTATATGGGCTTCGGAAACCCACAGCGGCTGGCCGAGAAATGCGCTGAACTTGGGGTGAGCTGCGACATTATCCCCAAGGTGGAACAGGACGGCATCACCATATCTTCCACCTACATCCGCACCCTCATCGCCCAGGGCGAGATGGAGCGGGCCACCCAATTTTTGGGCCACCCACACATCCTCACCGACCGGGTGACGCACGGCAAAAAGCTGGGCACGTCCGCCCTGGGCTTTCCCACCGTCAACCTGCATATCCCTGAAGGGGTGATCGTCCCCGCCTACGGTGTGTACGCCACCCGGGTCCTGTTTGACGGACAGAGCCGTACCGCCGTCACCAACGTGGGCATCCGGCCCACCATCGAGGACAACGACGGCAAGGTCACCGTGGAGGGGTATCTGTTGGACTTCGACGGGGACCTCTACGACCACGAGCTGCACATGGAGTTTTATAAGCGTCTCCGTGAGGAGCGGAAATTTGACTCCTTCCAGGAGTTGTCCCGTGAAATTGCCCGCAACGCTGAGCAGACCAGAGACTATTTCCGGCCGCTCGGCTGACACCCAAGGAGGTACCCCCGTTGAAACATTTTCGCCTTTCCAAGCATCTGAACCACCACGCCTCGGAGGACCTGCGCTATACCCGGATGTTCCCCTACCTGTGGGCCGCGGCGGCCCTGCTGGCGGGGCTCGGCTTTCTGATGGATACCCCTGCCAATATTTTGGCCGGGCTTAAAACCATCATCTCGGTCGAGTCCTCCCTCATCACCGACTATGTCCTGCTGGCCGGGCCGGGGGCTGCCCTCGTGAACGCCGCCCTGGTCACCGCCATCAGCATCTGTGTCCTGTACTTCTCCCACGATATCCTCAACGGCATGACCCTGGTCGTGCTGGGTCTGATGGCCGGTTTCTCCCTGTTTGGCAAGAATTTTGTCAATATCTGGCCCATTCTGCTGGGCAGCTGGCTCTATTCCAAGCTGCGGCATGAATCGTTTGGCCCCTATGCCAACATCGGGCTGATGGCTACTGCCCTATCCCCCGTGGTCACCTACGCCGCCCTTCATAACGGCTGGGGCAACCCTCTTGTGGCTGCGATTCTGGGCGTGATCATTGGGTTTATTATGCCCCCGCTGGCCGCCTATACCTACCGCATCCAAAACGGAATGAACCTCTACAATGTGGGCTTTGCCTGCGGCCTGGTGGCCTTTATCACCGTCCCCCTGATCAGCTCCATGGGGGCGACTCCCTCCACGCAGTACCGCTGGGCCTCGGGCTATGATGTCCCCTTTGCGCTCTTTCTGGGCGGTACCTGCATGTTGCTGATTTTTTCCGGATTTTTCCGGTGCCGCAAGCCCGCCTGGGCCGTTTGGGCGGGCTACCGCCTGCTTTTGCAGACCAGCGGCCGGGCCCCCAGTGACTACCTGCGTATGTTCGGCCCCGGTCCGGTGCTGGTGAACATGGGGGTCAACGGCCTGATCGGCACCGCCTTCATCCTGCTGGCAGGAGGCGACCTGAACGGGCCGACCATCGGCGGCATCCTCACCATCATGGGCTTCTCTGCCTTCGGCAAACACGCCCGAAACATGGTCCCCGTCATGCTGGGGGTAACGCTGGGCGGTATGGTGCTGCACTGGAACATCAACGACCCGGCGGTGCAGCTGGCCATTTTGTTCTGCACCACGCTTGCCCCCATTTCCGGCTACTTTGGCTGGCCCTACGGCGTGCTGGCCGGATTTCTCCACTCCTCCGTGGTGCTCTATACCGGTTCCCCAGTGGCCGGTATGAACCTCTATAACAACGGGTTCTCCGGCGGTCTCATCGCCATTGTCCTCTACCCCTGTATTCTGGCCATCGCCCGGCATCGGAGACCCCAGATCCGTACCGACTCCTACTTCGACAACCTGGAGCAGGACGCGCCGGTGGAACCAACCAACCATGAGGAATTGGTCGAAGATGATCTTTGCCCGGTCAATCCCCAGAACAAGTATAAAAAAGCACCCTATGAATAAATCCGACCGCCCGACTGAGCCGGGCGGTGCAGTGCGGAACCTTTCCAAACGAAAAAAGGGACGTTTTCAAATGAAAACGTCCCTTTTTTCGCTGATCTTACAGGTTTTCGTCCAGAACAGAGGTGAATGCCTCGGCGGGCATCACGCCCACCTTGCGCTCGATCTCCTTGCCGTTTTTGAAGAAGATGACGGTGGGGATGGTCATGACCCCGTAGCGGATGGCCAGCTCCTGCTCCTCGTCCACGTTGATCTTACCGACAACGGCCTTGCCCTCGTACTGGTCGGCCAGCTGCTCGATGACGGGGCCCAGCATACGGCAGGGACCGCACCAGGCAGCCCAGAAGTCCACCATAATGAGCTTGTCGCCCTTCAGGGCCTCGTCAAAACTGTTGAGATTGAAGTGAGTCATAATTCATGTTCCTTTCTGATTGACAAATGATAGTTTGTGTTATTGTTTGTCCAGATATTCACAGGCGGACAGAGCCGCCACGTGGCCCTCGCCCACCGCTTTGGCAACCTGGAGCGGTGCTCCGGTACAGTCGCCCGCAGCGAACACGCCGGGCAGGTTAGTTGCCATGGCACGGTTCACCTTCACGCTGCCGCTGTCCATCTCCAGACCGGGTAAAAGGTCGGCGGAGGCCACTGCCTGACGCAGGATGAACACGCCGTCGCAGGGGATCAGCTGCTCGCCCACCTCCAGACCGGTGACGGTCTGCTCGCCCTTCACGGCCAGCTTGCCGGCCGGAATGAAGGGAATGTCCTCGGCCAGATTTTCCGGTTTCTTGGGGGCCACATAGGTGACCTGGCAGCCGATGCTCTTTAAGTAGGCGGCCTCCTGGGGGGCCTCCTCGCTGCGGCCCACCACGGTGACGGCCTTATTGCGGTAGAGCATGCCGTCGCAGGTGGCGCAGTAGCTGACGCCCCGGCCCAGATACGCCTCCTCACCGGGATACTTGGCCTGGCGCTGGACGCCGGTGGCTAAAATCAGGGCCTTGCCCTGGTAGAACTCGCTGCCCACGGTGAGCATATAGCCGTTGAAGGCCATCATGGAGATGACTTTGCCCTCCACGAACTCCACGCCCATATCCGCGGCATGGCGGTGGAACCGCTCCAGCATCTCGGTGCCGGTCATGCCGGGCATCCCCAGATAGTTGTCGATGCGCTCCGCCTTGGCCAGGGGACTATCCTGCCAGCGGTTGCCCACCACCAGAACGCTCTTGTTGCGGCCTCTTGCGCCCACGGCTGCGGCCAGTCCGGCCGGACCGCTGCCCAATACAATTACGTCATAGACCACCGATCCTCACACCTTTCGTGCGGTCAATGGAACCCTTCGCGTTCCATTGAAATTTTGGATGTTTTTCCCTTTGTGTAACCCTATCATACCAGTCTCCCTCCGTCTCTTCCGTAACTTTGTCACAAAAGGGAACGTTTTCGTTGTGTATTTTTCCCCCTCCGCCGAAATGCAGGAAATCCTTGCTTTTCCGTGGGGATTGGGTGTAGAATAAACAAGTTATTATTATAATAGCACTATAATAGCACTTATGATGTGTGTGTTCAAATTATTCAGGAGGGATATCCCATGTCGGAAGAGATCAAGACCCCCGCCGGCGTCAGCGGTGAGGCCGCCGAGAGCCAGAATTTCATCCACCAGTTCATCATCGAGGACACTGCCCCCGGCGGGCAGTATGCCGGGATGCAGGTCCACACCCGTTTCCCACCCGAGCCTAACGGCTACCTCCACATCGGCCACTGCAAGGCCCTGACCATCGACTTCGGAACCGCCGAGAAGTTCGGCGGCATCTGCAACCTGCGTATGGACGACACCAACCCCACCAAGGAGGATGTGGAGTTCGTCGATGCCATCAAGGAGGACATCCACTGGCTGGGCTTCGACTGGGATGACCGCTTCTACTATGCCTCCGACTACTTCGACACCATGTACGACTGCGCCGTAAGCCTCATCAAGAAGGGTCTGGCCTACGTCTGCGAGCTGAGCCCCGAGCAGTTCAAGGAGTACCGCGGTTCCATCGGTGTCCCCGCCCAGAGCCCCTACCGGGACCGCCCCATGGAGGAGAGCCTGGACCTCTTTGCCCGCATGAAGGCCGGCGAGTTCCCCAACGGCGCCATGACTCTGCGCGCCAAGATCGACCTGGCCAGCGGCAACTTCAATATGCGCGACCCCGTCATCTACCGCATCAACCATATGCACCATCACCGCCAGGGCGACAAGTGGTGCATCTACCCCATGTACGACTTCGCCCACCCCATCGAGGACGCCCTGGAGCACATCACCCACTCCCTGTGCTCCCTGGAGTTTGAGGACCACCGCCCCCTCTACAACTGGGTGGTGGAGCACTGTGACCTGCCCAGCAAGCCCCGTCAGATCGAGTTTGCCCGTCTGGGCATCGACCACACCGTTATGAGCAAGCGGAAGCTGCGCGCTCTGGTGGAGGGCGGCAAGGTCTCCGGCTGGGACGACCCCCGTATGCCCACTCTGTGCGGTCTGCGCCGCCGCGGCTACACCCCCCAGGCCATCCGCAATTTCTGCGAGCGCATCGGCGTTGCCAAGGCCGCCAGCGTGGTGGAGTACGGCTTCCTGGAGCACTGCCTGCGTGAGGATCTCAACGAGCACGCCCAGCGGGCCATGGCCGTTCTGCGCCCCGTGAAGCTGACCATCACCAACTACCCCGAGGGCCAGTCCGAGACGTTTGAGGTGGAGAACCTGCCCAACGTGCCCGAGGCCGGCACCCGCAGCGTCTCCTTCTCCCGCAACCTCTTTGTGGAGGCCGACGACTTCCTGGAGACCCCCATCCCCAAGTATAAGCGCCTCTACCCCGAAGGCCCCGAATGCCGCCTGAAGGGCGCTTACCTCATCCAGTGCACCGGCTGTGTCAAGGACGCGGAGGGCAATGTCACCGAGATTCTGGCCACCTACGACCCCGAGAGCCGCGGCGGAAACCCCGCAGACGGCCGCAAGGTCAAGGGCGCCACGATCCACTGGGTGGATGCCGCCACCGCCGTGGAGGCTGAGGTCCGCCTGTACGACAACCTCTTCTCCGACGCCGACCCCGACGGCGGCGACAAGGACTTCATGGACTGCCTGAACGAGGACTCCCTGGAGGTGCTGGACCACTGCAAGCTGGAGGCCTCTCTGGCTTCCGCCCAGCCCGCCGACCGGTTCCAGTTCATGCGTCTGGGCTATTTCTGTGCCGACAGCAAGGACTCAAAGCCCGGTCACCTGGTCTTTAACCGCGCCGTCAGCCTGAAGGACGGCTTTAAGAAGTAACATACCCCTTCAACGCTCCCCGCGCTCCAGGCGCGGGGGCGTTTTTTCATCCGTCAGGGCATACTCCAGCCTGCTCGGCTCCTCCCCCAGCAGCAGGAGGGTCCCGGCCGCCGCCAGAGCGATGAGCGGCCCCATCCCCTTGGGCAGACGGAGCGGGAACTCCTGGCGTTCCACAATGAATCCGTCTACCGTCACCAGCTCCCGCTGGATGGCACACCACAGAAGATTCCCCCGTCTGGAGGACAGGGTCAGGCTGTCCTTTGGTCCCGCTCCGTAACTCACGGCACAGTCCGCCCGAAGGTGCCGAAAGGCGTCCCCGCACTCACCGGGCAGCAGGGCCGTGCGGCACTGAAGCGGCAGGTCCAGCTCCCGCTTCAGTGCCCCCGGTGTCACCACCAGCAGCTCTGCCCCCTGTCGGACCCAGGGGCGGACCGCCCTCCAAAGGCCCTCTCCGTCCTCTAAAATAACCACGCCCGCCATCTCCATCTCCCCTTTGGCACAGCTTTTGTTTCGGGCCGCTTTTTTATGCGTATGCGTTACCGGCCGCCCCATTCCCTTGACTTCTATCCCCGATGTTTGGTAATATTATTTCAAGTATTATGCCATTGAAATGTGAGGAATATTGAACCATGGCTCAGAAAAAAAACAGTTACGGAAACCAATCCATCTCCTCTTTGAAGGGTGCGGACCGGGTGCGCAAGCGCCCCGGCGTGATCTTCGGTTCTGACGGTCTGGACGGCTGCGAGCACGCCGTCTTTGAGATTATGTCCAACGCCATCGACGAGGCCCGCGAGGGCCACGGCAATCTCATCACGGTCACCCGTTTCTCCGACCGGTCCATCCAGGTGGAGGACCAGGGCCGCGGCTGCCCTGTGGATTGGAACGAGAAGGAGCAGAAGTATAATTGGGAGCTTGTGTTCTGCGAGCTCTACGCCGGCGGCAAATACAACAACCAGTCCGGCGACAACTACGAATACTCCCTGGGTCTGAACGGTCTGGGTTCCTGCGCCACCCAGTACGCCAGTGAATTCTTCGACGCCACCATCTGGCGCGACGGATTTAAGTACTCCCTGCACTTTGAGAAGGGCGAGAACATCGGCGGTCTGACCAAGGAGCCAACCGACAAAGGCAAAAAGACCGGCTCGACCTTTCACTGGAAGCCCGACCTTGATGTGTTCACTGACACCGATATCCCCGTGGAGTTCTATCTGGATGTGATGAAGCGCCAGGCCGTGGTCAATGCGGGTGTCACCTTCCGATTCCGCAACCAGGTGGGCGCCAATCGGTTTGAAACCACCGACTTTCAGTATGATAACGGCATCCAGGACTATGTGGCCGAGCTGGCCGGCGAGGACTCCCTCACGCTCCCCGTCTTTTGGGAGGCGGAGCGCAGAGGCCGGGACCGGGAGGACAAGCCCGACTACAAGGTAAAGCTTTCTGTATCCTTCTGCTTCTCCAATAAAATTCAGGTGGTGGAGCACTACCACAACTCCTCCTGGCTGGAGCACGGCGGTTCCCCCGAGAAGGCGGTCAAGTCCGCTTTCGTCTCCGCGGTGGACGCCTATCTAAAGCAGCAGAACAAGTACAACAAAAACGAGAGCAAGGTCAGCTACGCCGACGTTCAGGACGCGCTGGTACTGGTGAGCAACAACTTCTCCACCCAGACCTCCTACGAAAACCAGACCAAGAAGGCCATCAACAACAAGTTCATTCAGGAGGCCATGACCGACTTTTTGAAGGAAAACCTCCAGATCTACTTCATCGAAAATCCCATGGACGCCCAGAAGATCGCCGAGCAGGTGCTCATCAACAAGCGTTCCCGCGAGAGCGCTGAGCGTCAGCGTCTGAACATCAAGAAGAATCTGACCGGGTCCATGGACATCTCCAACCGGGTGCAGAAGTTTGTGGACTGCCGCACCAAGGACGTAGCGCGCCGCGAGCTCTACATCGTGGAGGGCGACTCGGCTATGGGCTCGGTCAAGCAGAGCCGGGACGCCGAATTCCAGGGCATTATGCCCGTTCGGGGCAAGATTCTGAACTGTCTGAAAGCCGACTACGCCAAGATCTTCAAAAGCGACATCATCACCGATCTTCTGAAGGTGCTGGGCTGCGGTGTGGAGGTCCACGACAAGCGGGCCAAGGACATTCCCTCCTTCGACCTCAACAATCTGCGCTGGAACAAGGTGGTCATCTGTACCGATGCCGACGTGGACGGGTTCCAGATCCGCACCCTGATTTTGACCATGCTCTACCGCCTGACCCCCACCCTCATCCAGGAGGGCCGGGTCTATATTGCCGAGTCCCCTCTCTACGAGATCACCTGCAAGGAGAAAACCTGGTTTGCCTACTCCGACAAGGAGAAGGCCGAGATCGTGGCCTCTCTGGAGGGCAAGAAGGTGGACGTGCAGCGGTCCAAGGGCCTGGGCGAAAACGAGCCCGACATGATGTGGCTGACCACCATGAACCCCGCCACCCGCCGTCTCATCAAGGTCATGCCGGAGGACGTGGAGCGCACCGCCCAGGTTTTTGACCTGCTGCTGGGGGACGACCTGGCCGGGCGAAAGAACCACATCGCGGACAACGGCTACAAGTTCCTGGACCTGGCCGATATTTCCTGATACTGTTAAAGAGGTTTGATTCCAATGCCAAGAAAAAAGAAAACCGATGACAAGAACGCCAAGGTGGTCAATCCCAATGTCATGGGCCTGCGGGCCGAAGTGCTGGAGCAGCCCATCACCGAGACGCTGGAGATCAACTATATGCCCTACGCCATGTCGGTCATTGTGTCCCGCGCCATCCCGGAGATTGACGGCTTCAAGCCCTCCCACCGAAAGCTGCTGTACACCATGTACCAGATGGGTCTGCTCAAGGGCGGGCGCACCAAGTCGGCCAACATTGTGGGCCAGACCATGAAGCTCAACCCCCACGGCGACCAGGCCATCTACGACACCATGGTCCGTCTGTCCCGGGGCTACGGCGCCCTGCTCCACCCGTTTGTGGACTCCAAGGGCAACTTTGGTAAGGTCTACTCCCGCGACATGGCCTGGGCCGCCAGCCGTTACACCGAGGCCAAGCTGGACGCCATCTGCGGCGAACTGTTCCGGGACATTGAGCAGGACACCGTGGACTTCGTAGATAACTATGACGGCAAGGTGAAAGAGCCCACCCTGCTGCCCACCACCTTCCCCAACGTGCTGGTCAGCGCCAACAAGGGCATCGCGGTGGGCATGGCCTCCGACCTGTGCGGCTTCAACCTGGGCGAGGTGTGCGACACCACCATCGCCTACCTGAAGGACCCCAACTGCGACCTGATGGCCACCCTGAAGGCCCCCGACCTGCCCACGGGCGGTGAGCTGCTCTATGACGAGGCCGCCCTGCGCACCATCTACGACACCGGCCGCGGCTCCTTCAAGGTCCGGGCCAAGTGGCGCTACAACAAGGCCGAGCACCTCATCGAGATCTTTGAGATCCCCTACTCCACCACCTCCGAGGCGGTGATGGACAAGGTAGCGGAGCTTGTGAAGGCGGGCAAGGTCAAGGAGATCGCCGATATGCGCGACGAGACCGACTTGAACGGCCTGAAGCTGACCATTGATCTCAAGCGGGGCACCGACCCGGACAAGGTCATGGCCAAGCTCTTTAAATACACCCCCCTGCTGGACAGCCAGAGCTGCAACTTCAACATCCTCATCGCCGGTATGCCCCGTGTCATGGGCGTGCGTCAGATTTTGGAGGAGTGGACCGCATGGCGCATGGACTCCGTCCGCCGCCGCGCCTTCTTCAATATGAACAAGAAGAAGGAGAAGCTGCACCTCTTGAAGGGCCTGCAGCGCATCCTGCTGGACATCGACAAGGCCATCCGCATCATCCGGGAGACCGAGGCCGATTCGGAAGTGGTGCCCAACCTGATGATCGGCTTTGGCATCGACCAGACTCAGGCCGAGTATGTGGCGGACATCCGGCTGCGCAACATCAACAAGGAGTACATCCTCAAGCGCACCCAGGAGGTAGACGCACTGGAGGCGGAGATCGCCGATCTGGAGGATATTGTCGGCTCCCCGAAACGCATCCAGAAGATCATCGTCAGCGAGCTCCAGCGGGTGAAAAAGGAGTACGCCGTGCCGCGCCGCACGGAGATCGTCTACGACCACCAGATCACCGAGGTGCTGGAGGAGGTGGACGAGACCCCCGACTACCCCGTCCACCTGTTCTTCTCTCAGGAGGGCTACCTCAAGAAGATCACTCCCCAGTCTCTGCGTATGGCCAGCGAGCAGAAGTACAAGGAGGGCGACGGTCCCTTCCTCTACTGGGAGGCCACCAACAAGGACGAGCTGCTCATCTTCACCGACAAACAGCAGTGCTACAAGACCCGGCTTTGTGACTTTGAGGACTCCAAGGCCAGTGTTCTGGGCGACTACCTGCCCACCAAGCTGGAGATGGAACCCGAGGAGAAGCCCCTGTGGGCCTGTATCCCCGGCGATTACAGCGGCAACCTGCTGTTCTTCTTTGATAACGGTAAGGTGGCCCGGGTGGAGCTGAGTGCCTACCAGACCCAGACCCGTCGGAAAAAGCTCACCAGTGCCTACTCCGACAAGGCCCCCCTGGTCACCGCCATGCTGCTCCGGGAGGAACAGGAGGTGGCCCTCATCTCCACCGAAAACCGCTGTGTGGTGTTCCACACCGCCAGCCTGAACCCCAAGACCACCCGCACCACCCAGGGCGTGAATGTAATGACCCTGAAGCCCAAGTATCGGGTGGAGAAGGCCCTGCCCCTGGACAAGACCTCCATCACAAAGCCCGCCCGCTACCGCGCCCGGGCTCTGCCCGTTGCCGGCGCTCTTTTGAAAGAAGAGGACCGGGGCGAGGAGCAGTTGTCCCTGCTGTAACCGTGCTATTTTGAAAGGAGCTGTCCCCAATGTCCGCTAAGATCCGTGGCTATGTACGGGCCTACGCCGTCATTCTCTTCGCCTCCGTTCTGTTCGGCATCAATTTTGACTGGTTCTTTCTCCCCAACCAGATCAGCCTGGCCGGCATCACCGGTATCGGTCAGATCCTGAATCACTGGTTCCCCGCCCTGCCCATCGGTGTGGCGGTCATCCTGCTGAATATCCCCCTGTTCTTCCTGGGCTGGAGGCTGCTGGGCGGACATATGCTGGTGTCCTCCGCAGTGGCTATGTTCCTCACCTCCATCATGGTGGATATCGTGGGCGCTCTCCACACCTTCCAGCCCATGGACCCCATGCTGGCCTCCATTTTCGGCGGCGTGCTGCTGGGGGTGTCCATCGGTCTGGTGCTTCAGCAGAAGGCGACCACCGGCGGCACCGATCTCATCGCACGGCTGTTAAAAGTAAAATTCTCCTGGCTGCCCATGGGCACTCTGCTGATGGTGGTGGATCTGGTGGTCATCGTTCTGGTGGCTCTGGTATTCCAAAACCTCTACAGCGCACTCTACGGTCTCATTGCCCTATGGATCTCCTCCGTCGTCATTGACAAGGTGCTCTACGGCATGGACACCTCCAAGGTGGCATACATCATCAGCGAGCACTCCGCTCAGATCATTCCCGTCATTGGCGACAAGCTCCGCCGGGGCGTCACCATCCTCCACGGTGCCGGCTCCTACTCCGGCCAGCCCCGCGATGTGCTCATGTGCGCGTTCAAGCAGAAGCAGATTGTGGAGCTGAAGCAGACCGTCCGGGATATCGACCCGGAGGCCTTCCTCATCGTGTGTGATGCCCACGATGTGCTGGGCCAGGGCTTCCACATCAACGACCCCCACGGGGTTTAACGAAAGGATGCATCCGTATGGCGAATATGGAACGTTTGGCAGCCAATCTGGAACAGCGGGGCTACGCCGTCAGCCGCTTTGCTACCGCGCAGGAGGCCGCAGATTATCTGGACAGCCAGATCGACGGCTGCACGGTAGGGTTTGGCGGCTCGGTCACCCTGCGTGACATGGCTCTCCAGCCCCGGCTGGCGACCCACAACGAGACCTTCTGGCACTGGGACAAGGGCACCCTCGCTCAGGCAGCCAGTGCCGAGGTGTATCTCAGTTCGGCAAACGGCGTAGCCGAGACCGGCGAGATCATCAACATCGACGGGACCTGCAACCGGGTGTCCTCCATTCTGTTCGGCCACAAGCGGGTCTACCTGGTGGTCGGTGCCAACAAAGTGGCCCCGGACTACGAAAAGGCTCTCTGGCGGGCCCGGAACGTGGCCGCCCCAAAGAACGCCCAGCGTCTCCACAAACATACCCCCTGTGCGGCCAAGGGGGACCGCTGCTATGACTGCCAGAGCCCAGAGCGCATCTGCCGCGGCCTGGTGGTGCTGTGGGAGGTCCCGGAGAGTGTGGAGCACATGGAAATCGTCCTGGTGGATCAGGATCTTGGCTACTGATCGAAGCCTTGGAAGGGGGTGGTCCCTGTGAAGAAGTCAATTGTCGCCCTGCTGCTGGCCGGAACCATGCTCCTGTCCGGCTGCGCCGGACTGCTGGACCGGGAATTTTCCAGTGTTACCCCCCATAACTCCGCCCCTGTCACAGAGGGTGACCCCTCCATTTTAAGGGCAGACAACTACCAGGAGCTGGTCAATGCGCTGGTCTACTTCATCACCCTGGGTATGGAGCAGGGCACGGTCCGGCTCTATACCGACTGGGACAATGTGGAACAGCAGCTGGAGAAGGCCTGTCTGGAAGTTGTGAAGGAGGACCCGCTGGGTGCCTACAGCGTGGAGTTTATCAAGTACGCGGTAAGCCCTCTGGTCCCCTACACAGAGGCCCGGGTCAACATCAACTACCGGCGCACCCGGGAGCAGGTTGCCTCCATCGCGTCCGTCACCGGCACCACCGCCATCCGCAGTGAACTGAAGGAGGCTCTGGCCGCCTTTGCACCCGAGTGTGTGCTCCGCATCAGCTCCTTCGACCAGGACGAGACGTTTATCCGTTCTTTGGCCCGTCAGGCCTTCTACGATAGCCCCATATCCGCTCTGGATGTTCCGGATCTGGAGGTCAATATCTACCCGGCCACGGGCCGGCAGCGCATTGTGGAGCTGAGTATGACCTACCACCTGGACGTGAACACCCTCCGGGAACGCCGGGAGCGGCTGGCCCACGCCATTTCAGCGATGGGGCGTACCATCCCCCTGGCCAAGATGGACGCTTATCTGCGCTCCGCCGCCCAGACCCTGCTGGGGAGTGTACACTACAGCAGCGACGGCGGCACCACGGCCTGGGATGCCATCACCACCAAAAAAGCAAACAGCGAGGGAATGGCACTGGTCTTTTCTGCCCTGTGCCAGCAGCTCCAACTGCCCTGTCAGGTCGTGCAGGGCACTCGGAACGATGCCCCCCACTTCTGGAACGTGGTGTCTACCAGCCACGGCTGGCGGCATCTGGATCTGACCCAGACGGACTACACGCTTATGCTGGACACGCAGGCTGCCGATTCCGGTTATGATTGGAACCGGTACAGTACGCCAAAATGTGTGCCCCCCGCCGCTGCCCCGTAACGCGCGCCGGGACCGGCCCAAAGGGGCTGGCCCCGGCTTCTTCGGTCATCTCAAAAAATTTCAAAAAGGGTATTGACTTTGCGGCATTTTCTGTTATAATAATCGTTGTCGCTGCGAGTGTAGCTCATCTGGTAGAGCGCCACCTTGCCAAGGTGGAGGTAGCGAGT
>JAHHSC010000026.1 GCA_020025455.1 Lawsonibacter sp.
ACTTTGTCTGTCCCCTGTGCCAGCAGCCTGCCAATGTTTTTGTGAAGATCGCAGAGGCCTCTGCTGAGGTACCCTCCTAACCGAATCTCAATGCCGGAAGCAAGGAGTAATCATCCGGCTAAGTGCGCACTCATCAAGTTCAAAGGCCTGCACGCCCCCACAAAAACGGCAGGTAAACCATTTGAATCCAAACTGGCTCGTAATTTTCCGGTCTATCTCCCGACTGCTTTCCTTACGGCATCTCTGGCAGAAATTTTCCCCTGTGTATAATCTGTTTTGACATAGCAATACCCCCTGATGTAGTACGTTTAGCGTCCTGCATCAGGGGGTATCTTGTCATGGTCTATTCTATTGTGCCGGTTCAATTGCCGAAGCGATCTCTGCCGGTCAGGCAGGGCTTCAGCAGTACTTGGCGGTGGCGGCCTTGATCATCTCATAGGCCTCGTCCACAATCGCCAGATCGCTGTCGATCATGTTGGCCAGAGGCTTGCGGACACCGCCGCAGTCGGGGCCTCCCTGCTTGACGATGATGGCCTTCATGATGGCGTACAGGTTTCCGTGGCCGGAGCACATCTTGTAGATAATGCGGCACACATCGTTCTGGATCTGGCGGGCCTGCTCCATTTCGCCCTTCTGGAAGTGCTCACGGATCTTCAGGAACAGCTCGGGCATAGCGGCGTAGGTGCCGCCGATGCCGCCGGTGGCGCCCATGGCCAGACCGGAGATCAGCTGCTCGTCAGGGCCATTCATCACCACGAAGTCCTCGCCGCCCTCGTCCTTCCACATCTGGATGTCCTGCGTGGGCATGGAGGAGTTCTTTACACCGATGACGCGGGGGTTCTTCCGCATCTCGCGCAGCAGGTTGATGGACAGGGCCACCCCGGCCAGCTGGGGGATGTTGTAGATGATAAAATCGGTGTTGGGCGCGGCCGCGGAGATGTCGTTCCAGTACTGCGCGATGGCGTGATCGGGCAGATGGAAGTAGATGGGAGGAATGGAAGCGATCGCGTCCACACCCAGGCTCTCCGCATGTCGGGCCAGCTCCTGGGAGTCGGCGGTGTTGTTGCAGGCAACGTGGGCAATAATCGTCATCTTGCCGCCTACCGCAGCCATGACATTCTCCAGAACCAGCTTGCGCTCCTCCACGCTCTGGTAGATGCACTCACCGGAGGAACCGCCCACATAGAGGCCCTGGACTCCCTTATTCAGCAGGTACTTAGCCAGCTCCTGGGTCTTTTCCGCACTTACCGCGCCGTCCTTATCGTAGCAGGCATAGAATGCGGGGAAAATCCCCTGATACTTCTTGATATTCATTGGAACCACTCCTATGTAATAAATTATTTAGGTAAACGCTCCTTAGCCCTTAACGGCACCCATGGTGATGCCCTGGGTAAAGTACTTCTGGAAGATGAGGAACACGATGATGATGGGGGCGGCAGCCAGAGCGGCACCGGCCATCAGCAGGCCCATATCGATGGAGGTCTCTGCCATCAGGGTGGAGATGCCCAGGGAGATGGTGGCGTTCTCATTGCTGGTCAGCATGACCAGCTGCATGAAGTAATCGTTCCAGGAGTTGATGAAGGTAAAGATGGCCAAAGCGCCGATGCCGGGCTTGACCAGGGGGATGACCACCGTGGTAAAGGTGCGAAGCTCGCTGGCGCCGTCGATGCGGGCGGCCTCCAGCATCTCACCGGGAATACTCTCGGAGAACTGCTTCATCAGGAACACACCGAAGGGCCAGCCCACGGTGGGGAAGATGACCGCCCAGAGGGTGTCGTTCAGATCCAGAGCTGCCATCTCTTTCAGCAGGGGGATCAGGATGACCTGCTTGGGCAGGGCCATGGCGCACACGATGAGGCCAAAGACAATGGCACGACCGCGGAAGCGCTTCTTAGCCAGGGCGTAGCCGGCGGCAGAGGCGGTGATGCAGGTCAGGATCATAGCCATAACCGCCATGAACACCGTGTTGAGCAGCCACCGGAACACAGCGGGGACCGTGGGTCCCACCAGCCCTCCCAGCTGGAACAGAGGACAGGTGCGCTTGGAAAACAGATGCTCAAAGTTCATCAGGGTCCACTCAGAGGGGAACCAGACGGGCTTGATCGCATTGATCTCGGCGCCGGTCTTGAAGGCGCCGGTCACGATCCAGTACAGCGGGAACAGAAACAGGATCGCAAGGATCACCAGGATGACAACCGAAATAATCTTGTAGGCACTTTTGTGCTGAACGCCTGAATTCATGCTCTCGCCTCCTTACTTTTCTTTTGCCAGCTTGAACTGAACGGCGGACAGGATGCCAATGGCAATGGCCAGAACAACGCCCATGGCGTTGGCGTAGCCAAAGTGGCCTGCCTGATCGGTCAGCTTAAATGCGGTAAAGTAAATGTGGTACATGACCGTGTTGGTGTTGGAACTGCCCTGGGTCAGCAGCTGGATCAGTGCAAAGCACTGGAAGGAGTTGATGGTGGTGATGACCAGGATGTAGAGGGTGGTGGGCATGATCTGAGGCCACTTGACCTTCCAGAACACCTGCATATCGGTGGCGCCATCCACCTCAGCGGCCTCCACCAAAGTGGGGTCCACATTGCCCAGAGCGGACACATACAGCACGATGGGCTGGCCCACGCTGGTGGTAAACAGGATGACGATGATGCAGTACAGGGCAAACTTAGGGTCACCCAGCCAGTTGATGTTCTGGTCGATCAACCCCACGCCCTTCAGAACAGTGTTCAGAATACCGGTATAGTTGTTGTACATCCACTTCCAAACAGCAGTCACGGCTACGGAGCCGGTGACCACGGGGAGATAGAACACGATGCGGTAAAAGGAACGGGAGAAGCTGCCCATCTTGTAGATGGCAGAGGAGACCCACAGCGAGAACGCACAGGTCGCAGGCACGCTGATGATAACGATGATAAAGGTGTTCCACAGTGCCTGCAGGAAGGTCTTGTCGTGGAACAGTCGGATGTAGTTTTGCAGACCGATGAAGCTACCGAACATGGTCTTGTCATGCATATTTGCGTCCGTAAAGCCCATGAAGATACAGATGAACATGGGCAGTACCACGAAGCCGACAAAGAAAATCAGGCTGGGCAGCATAAACGCGTAGCCTGAAATGTTCTCTCTGCGCTGCAGAGCCCGGCTCATGGTAGGCTGTTTCTGTCTTGCCAAAGAAAACACGCCCCTCTCTTAAAAAATCACTGGTGTGGAGGTCCGCATCACAGGTCCGGCAAATCGACGGCTGCCGGGCCGGTCGTGCGAACCTCCCACGTTGGAAGTGTACACAGCACAAGCCCCTCCCCCGCGCGTGGCGAGGGAGGGGCGCGCGAACCCGTTAGGTTTTAAGTGTCAGAAACAAGATACGCTTACTGAGCGGCAGCGTTGGCGGCCTCAGCGTGAGTCTTGGCGGACTCGGCGATGTCCTGGCCCTGACCGACCTCCTGCAGCATGTTGAACCACTCAACACGAGAGGCGGTCCAGCCCTTGATGACGTTGTAGTAGTCACCCAGGTAAGGCATCAGAACCTGATAGTCGTTCATGACCTCGTTGTCGGCCCAGATGGTGGTCAGGTCGGTGCCCTCAGCGGCGGTACGGGCGGGGAAGAAGTTGGCGGTCTTGACCGCGTCAACCGTGTGCTCGGAGTCCGCGAAGTACTTGATAAACTTCTTGGCTGCGTCGATCTTGGCAGGATCTCCGTTGTCGAAGATACCGAAGCCCCAGATGCCGCCGCACAGCTGCGTGTCGTCCCCGTTCTCAGAGGGGAACGCCATGCAGATGATCTCCTCGCCGTTCATGGTCTTGCCGGCGCCGGTGTTGGCCTGGTTGGGGTTCATCTGCTGGGCGATGTTCCAGCAGTTGGCGATCTTCAGCACGCCCTGGTAGAACAGAGCGATCTCGTCGCCGCCCTCCAGAGAGGCGTCGAAGGCAATACCCTTGGTGTTCTTCAGGGCCTCCAGAGCCTTGACGTTCATGGGATCGTCCCAGGTGTACTGGGTGTGGTCCTCATTGGTGAAGGTGCCGCCGTACAGGTTGTTCACCAGAGCGCGGGTGCCCTGATCGCCGCCCTGACCCTTGCAGTAAACAGCGGTCACGGGGCCGCCAAACTCCTTCTCCAGAGCCTCGATGGCCTTGAAGTAGTTCTCGGTGGTCCAGGTGTGGCTCTCCAGATCCAGGTACTGGTCCGCGCCGGCCTGCTTGAAGGCGTCCAGGTTGATGCCCATGCAGTGAGCGGTCATGACCACGGGATACTCATACACCTTGCCGTCAGCGGTGGTGCAGGCAGCCAGAGGAGCGGGCAGGATCTCGGCCTTGTCGGTGTCGTCCAGCATATCGCTCATGTCGACCATGTAACCCTTGGCGCCCCAGTTAGCCACCAGACGCTCGGGGCCCTCCAGGACCAGGTCGGGCGCGCTCTTGGCGGTGAGGGCGGCGTTGATCTTGTCGTCGCCGTCGGAATAGGCCAGGTACTCGACCTTCACGGAAATGCCGGTCTCAGCCTTGAAGTCCTCCATCAGCTTATCGACTGTAGCCTGGTCGCCCCAGTTGCCGACAGGGTAGGTCCACAGCTTGATCTCCTGACCAGCCTCCTGCTGGGGCTGGCTGCCGGAGGTGCTGCTCTGAGGCTCATCCTTCTTGCCGCAGGCGACCAGGGACATGGTCATGGCAAGCGTCAGGGCCAGTGCAAGAAATTTCTTCATGGTTGGTTCCTCTCTTTCAGCTTTTATAAATTTTTTCCCGGAAACCGGGGGTTGCGCTGCAAAAATTGTACAAGGTGTACAGATATTTGTCAAGACTGTTCAAAAAGATTTTTATTTCGTGGCCGAAATCCAGAAATCTTTTTCGTTTCCGCGCGTTTCTCTCATGGAGGATTGACAAACACCGCGAAGAAAGCTACCCTATGGAAGATGACAACGTAATCTGCGTTCACCATTTCTATAGAAGGGAGCACCTATGAAAAAACACATTATCTGTCTTGGCGACTCCAACACCCACGGCTGCTGTGCCGACCCAGCCGACACCGCGGATGGCGGAATCCGCTTTAATGAAGCGGAGCGCTGGACCCAGCGGCTTCAGACTGCGCTTGGGGAGGAATATCTCGTTGTGGAAGAGGGGCTTTCCGGTCGTACCACCGTGTTCCATGACCCGGACTATGAGGGTCTGGACGCGCTGCACTACCTTTACCCCTGTCTGAAAAGCCACGAGTTCGTCTCTCTGCTGGTCATCATGCTGGGCACGAATGACGTGAAGGAGCGCCTGTGCGCAAACGCCTACGCCGTGGGACTGGGGATGCGCCGTCTGGTCCAGAAGGCGCAGTCCGTGGACTGCTGGGCCCCCGGCACAAAGCCAAACATTCTCATTCTTGCGCCTCCCCCCATTGGCGAGGGGGTAGTAAACAGCGATCTGGCTGACGAAATGGGCTTGGGTGCTGTGGAGAAATCCAAGCAGCTGGCTAAGCAGTACGCCGCTGTGGCCGCCGAGACCGGCGTTCATTTTCTGGACGTGGGCGCGCTGGGCTGCGAGATCAGCCCGGTGGACGGTATGCATCTGACCCGGAAGGGCCACGCGCAGCTGGCCGACCACCTGGCAGTGCTCATTCCAACGCTTGTAACGTAAGTACAGAACCCGCAGCGGGCTTGCCTTGTGCAGGCCCGCTTTTTTTAATTTTCTTCCTGCAAATTCTCCGGCTCATCCATGTACCTGGCAAAGACCTTTTCCATGGGATACGAGGTGACAAGGGCGGTAAGCATGGGCAGGAACAGCACCGGCCACACCAAAAGCCCGATGAGACACACCGTCAGCGTATTGAGCACGGCCACCAGCACAGTGACAGGCAGATGGATCAGCGCGAGCTTTGCGGCGGTTCCGAACAGCTCCTTCGTGGTAAACCGAAAGCGGCCCAGCAGCGCGAACACATAGCTGAACATACCCGCAGCCAGCAGACCGGCCACAAGATAAATAGCCAGCATCACGGTGCCCTGTGCAGTGCCGGGTGCAGCACACATCACATTGAACCCCAGATAAAATACCAGTGCCAGAGGGACAAAGACCAGGGAAACCACCAGTCCCTGCTTCCAGTTTTCTTGAAAGGAGCGCAGATAGCGGGAAAAGGAGGCAGGATCTCCGCACCGAAGTCCTTTGACCGCCGTATGGTAGAGGGCAGCGGCAGCCGGGGCAACCGTCACCACAGGCAGACACAGCACCAGCCAGAGCAGGCTCAGCCCCACCACATCAACCAGTCGGCTCACTTCTCGAAAGAACAGGTTGTTTGGATCGAAGATCCGGTTTAAATTCATGCTTTCCCCTCGCTTATCAACAGTATCCTAACATTATTCGAAATTTTTTTCAATTGAAATAAGTGCTATTTTTCACCGACATTTTTTGTGCATATCATCAATTTTCCCGTCTTTAAAAGTGAATATATCGTCAAGTCGATCTGTTTTTTTACAATTTTCTCCTTTATATGGCAGCTTTTGTCTTTTTTCTTCCCATGTTTTGAAATTATTTCGGTTGGCCTACTGTCCTCCATACCATGCCATTCTCTGGAGAAGATTTTGTTTCTTACAGCAGTTTGCGCGATAGCTCCTTGCCGATGCGCTCACGGTTTCGGATCACCGGCTCGCCTCCGGTCAGATAGTACGCACTCAGGAGAACATTCAGGACGTAGAGCTGGGAAAACAAGGCGTCAAAGGAGCCAAATTGCAGCGGCCGCTCGTCCCCCCCGGAGACCAGCACCACATCGGCCTGTTCCGCCGCGGGGGAGCGGGCAAATCGGGTGACCAGAATCAGCTTCGCTCCCACCTCACGGATGGTTTTGGCCGCGTCCATGATTTCCAGCGTGGCACCGGTGTAGGAAAAGTACAGCACCACATCGCCGGGATTCAGCGTCCCCATGGCGATGGTTTGCAGGTGGGCATCCTGGACCGTTTGGAACTTTGGGCCGGTAACGGCGAACTGCGTCCAGGCCATAGTGGCAATGGCAGCGTGGTTTCCCTGGCCCAGAATGACCACGTGCTCCGCCTGTTGGAGCAGGGCCACGGCCTGCTCCACCGAAGCCTCGCTCAGAAGCCCGGCTGCGCGGCGCAGGACCTCCTGCCCACGGCGGCAGACCTTATCCATGACCTCCCCGGTACTGTCACCCTCCTGTAGGTCGGTGCTGCCAGAGGGGACATCCTGTTGGCTGTTCAGGGTGTTGGCCCGGGCCAGCTCGATTTTGAAATCGTGGAACCCGGCCAGCTTTAGCTTTCTGCAAAAGAGGGACAGGGTGGACACTGCCACATTGCAGGCGCCGCTCAGCTCGGTAATGCCCATACCCTGGCACTCCTGCTGATGGCCCACTACATAGTCGGCAATCTTCTTCTCGGCGGTGGTAAAACTGTCGTACCCCGCCAGCATCTGATCTATGATACTTCTCTCCAAGGCAGCGGCCCCCTTTTCTATATCAGTGTTATCTTATCCTGTTTTTGGCTGGTTGTCCATCACTTTTCTGTGAGAAACATAAAAAACGGCCTCCGGCACAGACATACTCTGTCTCCGGAGGCCGTTATAAAGTCGATTCAGACTCAGCGGGCCAGGAGCTCGCTGATCATGGTGTCCACCATGATCAGGCAGCGGGGCAGGTGGAAGGGGCCCTTGAAGGTACTGCCCTTGGTAGAGGGCATGGTGGGCAGACCGTCGCGGCGCAGGTAGCCGTACCACTCACCGTACTCGGGGTCGGAGAAGTGCTCCTTGGCGTAATCCAGGGTCTTGTAGAACCAGTCCAGATACTGCTCGTCGTTGGTGTCTCGGTAGAGCATCATGGAGGCAATCAGGATCTCGTTGTGGGGCCACCACAGCTTCATGTCGTGCTCATAGGCCTCGGGCGGCTTTTTCAGGCAGTCGGTGAAGTACAGCAATCCGCCGTACTCCTTGTCCCAGCCGGCCTCGATGGCCCAGTCAAAGATCTGAGCCGCTTTCTTGACCAGCTCCTTGTCGCCGGTGCGCCGGGCGTGCTCCAGCAGGAACCACACACCCTCAATGTCATGGCCCGGATTGACGGTGCGGCCCTCTGTATAGTAGAGACGGGGCGTGCCATCCACGTCCACATTCTCCAGCACGCACTTCAGCTCGGGCTTTACATGGTACTGGAAGATCTCGTCCACGCAGGTCTGGGCCTTCTCCTCGTACTCTCCGGCGTGCTCCGGGTCCACGTTCAGCAGGACACCGATGACGTTCAGCAGGATCATCGGGATTCCGAAGGAGCGGCCGCTGCGGGTTTCAGGGATGGTCTTGGGGCCAAGTCCGGTTGGATCGGGCATCCCATGGTTCAGATCCCAGTAGAGCTGGCAGGCCTTTCGGGCACGCTCCAGGCACACCTTGTCGCCGGTGACGCCATAGTATTCGGCATTGGCAAGCGCATAGAATGCCTCGGAGAAGCAGTAGCGGCGCTGGCGCAGGGGCTTTCCGTCCTCCGTGACGGTGAAGTACATACGGTCACCGGCCTGGCGGTTGATGCAGTACTTCTCCATAAAGTCCAGGCAGCTCTTGCTGGCCTCCAGCCACTCGTCCTTCACGCCGTAGGTGGCGCACAGCTTGGCAAAGATCCAGCCGCAGCGGCCCTGCATCCACACGCTCTTGTCGGTGGAGTAGATCTCGCCCTTGCGGTCCAGGCAGGTGTACACGCCGCCGTGGACCTTGTCCATGCCATTCTTCAGCCAGAAGTTGATGCTGCGGTCCAGCTCCTCACGGACCCACGTTTGGGTCTGCTGCAGTTTTGTACGATCCATCTCGATCCCTCATTTCAGATTTTCTGGTGTTTTTTTATGGGTGCATCCCATAGGTATCTTGTCTCCTAGTCTATCACCGATAAAAAACTTTTTCAACATGGATTCTTGCCGGTCTAAGCGGCAAAAAACTTGTCCTTTTTCCCCGCCAACCTCTGCGCCGCAGACGAAAAAAGGCTCTTTCTGGTCCGATTACACGTGGACCTTGCCCACCAGCTTCTTTACGGGGGCGGGGCCGTCGGGGGCGATGGCCACCTTGTGGGCGTCCTGTGGGTAGCACACCAGGAACTGACCGGGGTGAAGCACCACCGTCACACCCTCGTCACAGGTGTAGAAGCCAATGTCCTTTTCCTCGCTGTAGGGGGTGTGGAGGGTGACCGCTTCGATGTCGCTGACCACGATCTTCTCGCAGCCCTCCACAATGAAGTGGACATCCGCATAGCGGCGGTGCGCCTCGTAGAGACACGCGCTCTCAGGCTTGGTCTCAAAGCAGACCGGATTCACAAAGGCCAGCTCCCCGTCCAGCTCCACCGGCTCGGTGGGGAAATTCTCTGCGGTGATCCCGGCCATATAGGTCAGCACCTGATCCAGTTTAGGCTCGCTGCCATAGGATGCGCGGTTTGAAATCTTGTCAAAAATCATAGCGTCCTCCCATTCTCCGCGCCGACCATATCTGCCGCGCGGCAATTGCTATTCTGATTGTACCATACAGTCGCCAGCCGCGCAAAAGGGATTTTCACACAACCTCTGCAATCGGCATACGTATGACGATAGAGCATCCTCCCTGCCGCCAGGCAGACGCGGTCCTGGTTTTGGGAAATTCCAGCACACCGGCATATTTTTCTGTTTTATACATATTTTCAGTATTGCATAGAAATTTTTTATACAGACCACACAGTTGACTTTATCATGTCGAACCGTTAGAATGTAGTCAATTAAAGCAAACCAGCACAGAAAGGAGGCCCCCGCTATGACGCACATGATGAATTCTTTTGCCCGCATGATGAACAATACCCGTATGATGAATTCCGCCGCTTCTACTGCGGAGGCCGCTTCCTGCCGCTCTTCTGCCATGAATAACGCTCTGATTATGATTATGGACACCACTCTGCTGGTGTCCATTTTTGTTATTCTGGCCGTCGCCGTACGACTGCAGACCGTAGTCATTATTTCCACCGTAGTCATTATTTCCATTATTTCCCTGCTGGTTCTGATTTTCTGCCATCCCACCATTCTAAAAGGACCCCCCCATTCAGCATAGCTTGATTGGTATGTATGAAGGCGGCTCCGTTCTTTTAGAGCGGAGCCGCCTTTTTATATAATTTTTTAATTTCAGTTGCTGATTCAAACAAAAAAAGGAGAATTGTTATGAAGAAAAACGTATTTGCTCTTGCCCTCGCCATGGCCATGGTATTCGGCCTCGCCTCCTGCAGTAAGTCCGGCGATTCCTCGTCCGGTTCCGGCTCCGGCTCTGAAAACGCGCTGCGTCTAGGCAGCCTCGGCCCTCTCACCGGCAGCGCGGCCGCCTATGGCACGGCCACCAAGCAGGGCGCCGAGGTAGCCGTTCAGGAGATCAACGCGCTCGGCGGATTGCAGCTGGTGCTGGACTACCAGGATGACGAGGGGGACCCCGAAAAGTCCGTCAACGCCTATAACGCCCTGAAGGGCAACGGGATGCAGGTGCTGGTGGGCGCCACCACCACCGGAGCCTGTGTGGCAGTCGCCTCTGAGACCTACGCAGACCGTGTGTTTCAGCTGACCCCCTCCGCTTCCTCCGCTGACGTTACCGCAGGCCACGACAATGTATTCCAGGTCTGCTTCTCCGATCCGAACCAGGGCATCACGGCCGCTGAGTACATCGCGGAAAAGAAGCTGGCCAGCAAGGTCGGTATGCTCTACAACAACGGCGACCCCTACTCCACCGGTGTGGCCCAGGCTTTCTCCGCAAGAGCAGCGGAGCTTGGTCTGAACGTTGTCACCGAGCAGACCTTCCCCGATGACACCAACACCGATTTCACCGTACAGCTCAACGCCATCAAGGCAAGCGGTGCCGATCTGGTATTCATGCCGATCTACTACACCCCCGCTTCTCTGGTTCTGAACCAGGCCGCCGGTATGAACTTCTCCCCCGTCTTCTTCGGCTGTGACGGCATGGACGGTCTGCTGGAGATGGACGGCTTCGACAAGGCAAACGCCGAGGGTCTGATGCTGATCACCCCCTTCAATGCCGCCTCTGAGGATGCGCGCACCGCTAAGTTCGTCCAGGAGTATGTGGACGCTTACGGCACCACCCCCAACCAGTTCGCAGCAGACGCCTATGACGCAGTCTACGCCGTCTACGAAGCCTGTCAGAAGGCCGGTGCCACCCCCGATATGAGTGCTGAGGAACTGTGCGAGAAGCTCGTCGCCGTCTTTACCTCCCCCGACTTCCGCTTTGACGGTCTCACCGGGCAGGGCATGACCTGGACCGCCAACGGCGAAGTCTCCAAAGCCCCCCAGGTATTTCTGGTTCAGAACGGCGTGTACGTCCCCCAGTAACCCAGAATTTCCTTGTTTGATTCATGGTGGACACCGGATCATCCGGTGTCCACCATGTCCACCACGGTATGACGGAGCGATCTGCATCGCCGCGGACGGGAACGCGGGTGTCTCCGCGTTTCCGTTTTGATTTTTGAGAAAGAGGTGAGTTGATTGAGTGTCTTGAATAATCTCATCAATGGCATCAGCCTGGGCAGTGTCTACGCCATCATCGCCCTGGGCTACACAATGGTCTATGGCATTGCAAAAATGCTCAACTTTGCCCACGGTGACATCATCATGGTGGGTGCCTATGTCTGTTTCTTTGCCACCCAGAGCTTTGGTCTGCCGCCCCTGGCAGGCCTGCTGCTGGCCATGGTGGTCTGCACGGTTCTGGGTATTGTCATTGAGCGGCTGGCCTACAAGCCTCTGCGCCAGGCGCCGTCGCTGGCCGTCCTCATCACGGCCATCGGCGTCAGCTACCTGCTCCAGAACAGCGCACTGCTGCTTTGGAAAGCCGACCCCAAGGTGTTCCCCTCCTTTTTTGAGTTTTCGGACCCGGTCACCGGCCAGGTCAAAACAGGCCTCACCCTTTTTGACGGACAGGTGAGCATCCCCTATGTGGCCTTGTTCACCATTGTGGTCTGCCTGGTCATCATGGTCGCTCTAACGCTCTTTACCAGCAAAACCAAGATGGGCAAGGCCATGCGGGCCTGCTCCGAGGATAAGGGGGCGGCCACGCTCATGGGGATCGACGTAAACTTCACCATCTCCATGACGTTTGCCATCGGCTCTGCCCTGGCCGCCGTAGCCGGGCTGCTGCTGTGTTCCAGTTACCGCAGTCTGATGCCCACCACCGGCTCTCTGCCCGGCATTAAGGCCTTCACGGCCGCCGTGTTTGGGGGCATTGGCTCCATCCCCGGTGCTTTTCTGGGTGGTATCCTGCTTGGGATCATCGAGATCTTCGCCAAGACCATCAACACCGACATCTCCGATGCGGTGGTGTTCACGGTGCTGATCGTGGTGCTGCTGGTCAAACCCTCCGGCCTTTTAGGTAAGGTCGTCCATGAAAAGGTGTGAGGTGTCTTATGAAAAAATATTTGGACAAAAAGCGCCGCACAGATCAATTTATCACCTACGCGATGGTGATCGTGGCCTATCTGGTGCTTCAGGGGCTGATGATGGGCGGTTTCATGTCCCCCTCCATCAAGGGCCAGCTGGTTCCCATCTGTGCCTATGTGACCATGGCCATCTCCCTCAACCTGGTGGTCGGCTTCTCTGGTGAGCTGTCTCTGGGCCACGCCGGGTTCATGAGCGTGGGAGCCTTCTCCGGCATTGTGGCCGCCGCCGCGCTCCAGAATGTCATTCCCTTCGGCCCGCTGCGTCTGGCCTTGGCCATGGTAGTGGGTGCCGCGTGCGCCGGTATCGCCGGATTTGTCGTGGGTGTGCCCGTTCTCCGTCTCCAGGGGGACTATCTGGCCATTGTCACGCTGGCCTTCGGCGAGATCATCAAGAACCTATTCAACATTCTCTACGTGGGTGTGGACCAAAACGGCCTGCATCTGTCCATCACCAACGAGGCGGCCCTCCACCTGGCGGACGGCGGCAAGGCCATTCTGAAAGGCCCCATGGGTGCCACCTCCAACCTGAAGCTGGCCTCCCTGACCGCCGGATTTGTTCTGGTGGTCATCGCCCTGGCTGTGGTCCTCAACCTGGTGAACAGCCGGGCAGGCCGCGCCATTATGGCCCTCCGCGACAACCGCATCGCCGCCGAGTCGGTGGGCATTCCGGTCACCAAGTATAAGCTGATGGCCTTTGTCACCTCTGCTGTGCTGGCCGGCGCTGCCGGTGTGCTCTACGCCATGAACTATTCCGCCATTGCCGCCAAGAAGTTCGACTTTAATACCTCGATCCTGGTGCTGGTGTTTGTGGTGCTGGGCGGTCTGGGCAACATCCGGGGCTCCATCCTCTCCGCCGCTTTTCTCACCGTACTGCCCGAGTTCCTGCGGAAGCTGGAGCTGGATCAGTACCGTATGCTGGTCTACGCCGTGGTGCTCATCCTTGTGATGCTGGCCACCAACACGGAAAAGGCTAAGTTCCTATTCGAACATCTGAAGAAAAAATGCTCCTCTTTCATGCCCGCGAAAGGAGGGACCCGGTAATGGCAAAGTTTTTTGAAAAAGGACCCATGGTCCCAGTGCCCAGCCAGTCCATCATTCCAGAGCGCGATCTGGGCCGTATGCCCGTGCTGGAGTGCCAGCATTTAGGGATTGACTTTGGCGGCCTTACCGCCGTTAACGAGTTTAACATCACAGTGGGTCCCTCTGAGATCTGCGGTCTCATCGGCCCCAATGGCGCGGGCAAAACGACCGTTTTCAACCTGCTGACCAAGGTGTACCAGCCGACCCGGGGCACCATCCTGCTCAACGGGAAGGACACCCACGGCATGAACACCGCTCAGATCAACCAGGCCGGTATCGCCCGTACATTCCAGAACATCCGTCTCTTCGGCAACCTGTCCGTCGAGGACAATGTGAAGATCGGTCTGCACAACCAGATCCGCTACCCCATGTGGGACGGCATCCTGCGTTTGCCCAAGTATCGGTCCCAGGAGAAAATAGCCCATGAGAGTGCCCTGGAGCTGCTTTCCATTTTCGGTATGCAGGATCTGGCCAAGCACAACGCCTCCTCCCTCCCCTACGGCGCACAGCGGCGTCTGGAGATTGTCCGCGCCTTGGCCACCAACCCGTCCCTTCTGCTGCTGGATGAGCCTGCCGCTGGCATGAACCCCTCCGAGACTGCGGAGCTGATGGAAAACATCGTCAAGATCCGGGATACCTTCCACATCGCCGTCATGCTCATTGAGCACGACATGAACCTGGTCATGGGCATCTGTGAGGGGATCTGTGTTCTGAACTTCGGCCAGATTATCGCCAAGGGCACCGCCCAGGAAATCCAGGCGAATCCCAAGGTCATCGAAGCCTATCTGGGCAGCGAATGTAAAGGAGTGTGAGCCGCGTGTGTACCGTTTTAACTGTGAACGACCTGAACGTCTATTACGGCGCGATCCACGCCGTCAAAAATGTGTCCTTTGAGGTCCGCGAGGGCGAAGTAGTCACCCTGATCGGCGCCAACGGCGCGGGCAAGTCTACCATTTTAAAAACTGTGGCCGGTCAGCTGCCCGCCCGGTCCGGCACGGTAGACTTTCTGGGCCAGCCGCTCGGCTCCATCCCGCCCCACAAGATCGTCACCCGCGGTCTGGCTCTGGTCCCCGAAGGCAGACAGATTTTCCAGCAGCTGAGCGTGGAAGAAAACCTGGAGATGGGCGCGTTCACCCGCCCCAAGGGAGAAAGCAGCGGCAGCATGGATGAAATTTATGCGCGCTTTCCCCGCCTGTATGAGCGGCGCCGCCAGATCGCTGGCACACTGTCCGGTGGTGAACAGCAGATGCTGGCCATCGGCCGCGCCCTCATGTCCAAGCCAAAGCTGCTCATGCTGGATGAGCCCTCCATGGGCCTTGCCCCGATTCTGGTAGGTCAGATTTTTGAAATCATTCGGGAGCTGAACCAGAATGGCACCACGATCCTGCTGGTAGAGCAGAACGCGCAGATGGCGCTGTCCGTGGCCCACCGCGGGTATGTGCTGGAGACCGGAAAGGTCCTCCTCACCGGCACAGGCGAAGATCTTTTAAAAGACGAGTCTGTGAAGCGTGCCTATCTGGGAGGCTGACCTCTCTGAATTGTACGGGGTCCTCGCAGACTGCCCGACTTCCACAGGGCTTCCGGCTTGCAGCGGCAGCGTCCGTATTGTTTCCCATGAAGCTGCCGATCATAACCTGTAGCGCTTGCCCTTTGTGTTCAAAAATTTTATGTGCTGTTGGATAAAACCCGATTGCGCACAAAGCGCGATACATCGAAACCTTGCCCCGTTTTGAGCTGTCCCATACTTTCCCAGACAAAAAGTGGCGTTCCTGCCTGTGCATAGCTAAGCCGCTCCGAGCCATGCTATGGGTGGACGTTCCATCCAGGAGTAAACGTTCAACCCACAACATGTAAAAGGAGAGACACATTATGTCCAGTAATAAGAATTCTATGGTTCCTAATGCCCGTGAGGCCATGAACAAGTTCAAGATGGAGGCCGCCAACGAGGTGGGCGTCAACCTGAAGCAGGGCTACAACGGCGACCTGACCTCCAAGGAGGCCGGCTCCGTGGGCGGTCAGATGGTCAAGAAGATGATCAAGTCCTACGAGGAAAACATGCAGTAAATCCGGCCGTTCAAGC